>NZ_JBMNDO010000082.1:0-37086 GCF_052542855.1 Streptomyces sp. SAS_281 | reverse complement strand
CGGGTGCGTGGACCGCGGTCGACTCCGCGACCGAGCGCCCGGCCCGCACCGCGGGCACCATCGTGAAGGACGAGGGCGAGGGCGGCAAGCAGCTGGCCGGGTTCCTGGCCGGTCAGAAGTTCATCTAGCCCGTGGTTCGTGGTCGTTGTCGCTGATGTGCAGGAGTAGGGAAGTCTGATGGCTGAAGTTCTCGTCTTTGTCGATCACGTGGACGGTGCGGTCCGTAAGCCGACGCTGGAGCTGCTGACGCTCGCGCGGCGGATCGGTGACCCGGTCGCGGTGGCGGTGGGTGCGGGCGCGTCGGGGACGGCGGCTGTGCTCGCCGAGCACGGCGCGGTCAAGGTGCTGGTGTCCGAGGCCGCCGAGTACGCCGACTACCTCGTCGTGCCCAAGGTGGACGCGCTCCAGGCCGCCCACGCGGCGGTATCCCCGGCAGCCGTACTGGTGTCCTCGTCCGCGGAGGGCAAGGAGATCGCGGCGCGGCTCGCGGTGCGGATCGGGTCGGGCATCATCACCGACGCGGTCGACGTCGAGGCCGGCGCCGAGGGCGTCGTCGCTACGCAGTCGGTGTTCGCGGCCTCGTTCACCACGAAGTCCCGGATCACGCACGGCACGCCGGTGATCACGGTGAAGCCGAACTCGGCGCCGGTCGAGCAGGCGGCGGCCGCGGGTGCGGTGGAGGAGCTGGCGGTGGAGTTCTCCGCCGCCGCGACGGGTACGAAGGTGCTCTCGCGTACGCCGCGTGAGTCGACGGGCCGTCCGGAGCTGACGGAGGCCGCGATCGTGGTCTCCGGTGGCCGCGGCGTGAACGGTGCGGAGAACTTCGCGGTCATCGAGGCGCTCGCCGACTCGCTGGGTGCCGCGGTGGGTGCCTCGCGCGCCGCCGTGGACGCGGGCTGGTACCCGCACACCAACCAGGTCGGCCAGACCGGCAAGTCCGTCTCCCCCCAGCTGTACATCGCCTCGGGCATCTCCGGCGCGATCCAGCACCGGGCCGGGATGCAGACCTCGAAGACGATCGTCGCGGTCAACAAGGACGCCGAGGCCCCGATCTTCGACCTCGTCGACTACGGCGTCGTCGGCGACCTCTTCGACGTCGTGCCCCAGCTCACCGAGGAGATCAACACCCGCAAGGGCTGACGCCTCCTCACGTGTGTTGCCCGGCCGGGGCGGTGAGCGCGGAGAACCGCGCACCGCCCCGACCGGGCCCGTTTCAGCCGAGCAGTTCCTCCACCAGGTCCGCGGCGCGCCCGGTGCCGCCCTCCACCCGGGCGTCCTCGCGCAGCCGCGCCGAACGCCGGGCGACCTCGGGGTCGTTGACGAGCGCGTCGAGCGCGTCCCGCAGGGCCTCCGGGGTGGCGTCGTCGGTGTCGACGCGGCGGGCGACGCCCAGCTCCACGAGCTTGTCGGCGTTCATGAACTGGTCGACGCCCTGCGGCACGGCGATCATCGGCACCCCGCTGTACAGCCCCTCGGAGCTGCCGCCCATCCCGGCGTGCGTGACGAAGGCGTCCGCCTGCTGGAGGATGGCCAGTTGCGGCACCCACCGGTGCACCTCGACGTTGCCGGGTACGGTGCCCAGCTCCGCCAGATCCGTCTGCTTTCCGACCTGGAGCACCACGTGCCAGCCGGGCAGGTCGCCATAGGCCGCCAGGCAACTGCGGTAGAAATCCGGGCGGTTGGTGTACGCGGAGCCCAGCGAGATCAGCAGCACCCTCTCCGCCCCGGCGGGCCGGGTCCAGGACTGCTCCTCGCCGCGCCCGGCGAAGCACGGCCCGACGAACGTGACGGTGTCCATGTCCACGTCGTGCGCGTGCGGCTGCATCGCCCGGGGGATCAGGGCGAGGGTGTTGTCGGGGCGCCCGGTGAAGGCGTCCATGTCCAGCGTGGTCGCGCCGTTCCCGGCCAGCCACTCGGTGAAGCGCGCGCGGTACGCGTCGGCCCCGGGCAGCGTCCACAGCTGGGCCGCCACGTCCTTCTCGTAGCTCCGCCAGCCGACGAAGGTCGGGTAGAGCTGCATCAGGCGGCGGTTCTGGGACTCGGCCAGCACCCGGGCCGGGTACGCCCCGATGTCGTACAGATACAGGTCGGCCGGGTCCTCGTCGTAGACGGCGCGCAGCTGCGGCAGGGCTTGGACGGCGTCGTCCAGGAAGAGGCCCATGGCGGCGATCGGGTCGTCGGGCCAGACGCTGTCACCGACCGGGAGCACGGAGTCGTACGGCACGAAGGTGGCGCCGGTGGCCTCGATGCGCTCGGCCATCACGGGGTCGTTGGCGTAGGTGACGCGGTGGCCGCGGGCCACCAGTTCGCGGATGACCTCGATGCTCGGCAGCACATGGCTGACGGCGGGGATGCCGAGCATGGCGATATGGGCACGGCGACGTGACATGAGGAATCACTCGTTTCAGTTCTGCGGCGGAAGTGGACACGGCAGACCGCCGCGTCGCCACCCCGGCGAAGGCCGGGCAGTGGGCACGCGTGCGCGGTGTGCCGGACGGGGTCGGGGGGCGTGCCCCGCCGCGTCAGCCGTAGAGCTGGACGATGTTCATACGGCGACCCTAACCGCCGCCCGGGCCGCGCGCACACGATTTCCGGGCGGCGGGGCCGTCACGCGCCGGGGGCCGCGGCTTCGAGGTCGTCCACCGTGCCGGACATGAGGGTCCGGATGTGGGCCGTGATGTGCTCGGCGGGCCAGTCCCACCAGGCAAGTGCGAGGAGGCGGGCGACGTCCTTCTCCGCGTAGCGGGTACGCAGCAGCCGGGCCGGGTTGCCGCCGACGATCCCGTAGTCGGGCACGTCCTTGGTGACCACCGAGCCGCTGCCGATGATCGCGCCGTGCCCGATCCGTACGCCGGGCAGGACGGTCGCCCCGTGGCCGAACCAGACATCGTTGCCGACGACCGTGTCGCCGCGGTTCGGCAGCCCCGCGAGCAGGTCGAAGTGGTCGGCCCAGGAGCCGCCCAGGGTGGGGAACGGGAAGGTGGACGGGCCGTCCATGCGGTGGTTGGCGCCGTTCATCAGGAAGCGCACGCCCGTGCCGAGCGCGCAGAACCTGCCGATGACCAACTTCTCCGGGCCGTAGTGGTAGAGGACGTTGCGGGTCTCGAACGCGGTGGCGTCGTCCGGGTCGTCGTAGTACGAGTACTCCCCCACCTCGATCAGCGGCGAGGTCACCAGCGGCTTGAGCTGTACCACCCTCGGCTGGCCGGGCATGGGGTGGAGCACGGTCGGGTCTGCGGGTACGGGCAGCGGCATGGGCTGTTCCTCGCGGTCGCGGGTCGGGTCGCCGCCCATGATCGCCGCGCGGTGCCCGGTACGACAGCGGTTTACGGGAAGGCCCGCCCCGGAGGGACCGGGGCGGGCGGGGGGCGTCCGGGTCAGGGCTGGATCGGCATCGACCAGCAGTTGGAGGCGGACCGCTTGCCGGCGAGGCGGTCGGTCATCCAGGAGACGGCGTCGCCCTGGTCGGTGATGAGCGGCACCATGTGGTTGGTGAGGATCTTGTCGCCGAGGTTGGGCAGGATGACGGCGTCGTAGGTGACGTCGGCGCCCTTGCGGCACCAGTCGACGGCGAGCTGACGCGCCTGGCTGTGCGGCACGATGTCGTCCTGGATGCCGGTCGCCACCCGCACCGGTCCGGACGGCTTGAGGGTGCCGATGCGCTGCTTGTCGAGTGCGGCCTGCGCCTTGGGCTCGGCGGCGATGATCTCGCCGAGGGACTTGCCGGTGGTGGTCCACTTGGTGCTCTTCGCGAAGCCGTAGCCGAGGATCGCGTCGCCGACGCACATGGTCGAGGCGTCCTTCAGCGCGGCCCGCCCGGCGTCGTTGATGTTGGCTTCCACGACGTCCCGCAGATCCGCGTCGGCCTGCGCGAAACCGTTGATCGACCAGGCGAGGGCGCCGGCCAGGGCACTGCCGTCGATGCCTTTCATGGTCGCGGTCAGGTCGGCGGGCGGAGCCCCGGCGTACGTACCGGAGAGCTGGATCTCGGGGGCGTACGAGGGCTGGAGCTCGGCGGCGGACGCGCTGGCCCCGCCGCCCTGGCTGTAGCCGTACAGGCCCGTCCGCGATTCGGGCGTGAGCGAGGTGGCGGGCAGCCGGCGGGCGGCGCGGACCGCGTCGAGCAGCGCGTGGCCCTCGTCCACCCGGTTGACGTAGGTGTGGAGGCGGTCGGTGGTGCCGAGGCCCACGTAGTCGGTGACGACGACGGCGACACCGGCGGACAGCAACCGGTAGACGGACAGGGTCTCGTAGCCGATCGACACGGTCTCCGTGGTGGCGGTCAGCGGGTGCTGGAGGGCCAGCGAGGGGGCGCACTGGTCGCCCTGGCCCATGGTGCCCGAGGCCAGCGCGACCAGCGGGCGGGCGCCGCCGCCCTTCCAGGCGGCCGAGGGCTCGATGTAGGCACCGGTCACCGCGGCCGGCTGCCCGTTGGAGTCGGTCGTCCGGTACATGAGGCGGGTGGCGGTGCCCGGCATCGGGCGGCCGTCCAGGCCGGGCAGGCTCAGGGCGAGCGGCAGGGGCTCGGTCCGGATCAGCGCTCCGTTGGCGCTGGGCAGTTGGGCGGGCGGCTGGTAGAAGGCGGGGATGGTCACGCCCCGGGAGACGACGGGCTCGGTGCCCTCCGCGGCGGACGCGGGCGCGGCGTACGCGGCCACGCAGGCCGCCGCGGTCACGGCGACGGCCGCGGTGCGCAGGGGACGGACGCGGCGTGGGGGAAGGGTGGAACGCGAACGGTCCTTGCGGCTCAAGGCTCACTCCTCGCTCTGCTCCGGAATACGGGTGAGCGCAAGCTAACAGCGAGACTTACCGCTGGTAACCCATCGGTAAGTTACGCATTGGTAACTGTCATCGGCGGCTGAACTCTCGCTGCTGGGCCGAGGAGTTGCTTAAGGTGGGCCCGAGCTGATCATCCGCAGCCTCCCGCACCCTGGAGTTGGCCATGTCCCGACCGGAGAACGACCCCACCGCCCCGCTCATCGACACCAGCAAGCCGCATCCCGCGCGGATGTACGACTGGTTCCTGGGCGGCAAGGACAACTACCCGGTCGACGAGGCCATGGGCCGTCAGATGCTGGCCGTCGAGCCCAACGTCCCGGTGATGGCGAAAATCAACCGCGCCTTCATGCACCGCGCCACCCGCTGGCTGTCCACCCAGGGCGTCCGCCAGTTCCTCGACATCGGCACCGGCATACCCACCGAGCCCAACCTGCACCAGGTGGCCCAGGCGGCCGCCCCCGAGACCCGGGTCGTCTACTGCGACAACGACCCGATCGTGCTGGCCCACGCCGAGGCGCTGCTCAAGGGCACGCCCGAGGGCGTCATCGACTACGTCCAGGCGGATGCGCGGAACGTCGACACCATCCTCGAACACGCGGGCAAGACGCTGGACTTCGACAAGCCGGTCGCGCTGTCGATGATCGCGCTGCTCCACTTCGTGAGCGACGAGGACGGCGCGTACGAACTGGTACGCCGGCTGACCGACGTCCTCGCCCCGGGCAGCTACATGGTCATCTCGCAGATCACCGCCGACTTCCACCCGGAGGAGGCGCGCG
Source organism: Streptomyces sp. SAS_281 (assembly GCF_052542855.1). Classification (NCBI taxonomy): domain Bacteria; kingdom Bacillati; phylum Actinomycetota; class Actinomycetes; order Kitasatosporales; family Streptomycetaceae; genus Streptomyces; species Streptomyces sp. SAS_281. The sequence continues at coordinate 31,531 of NZ_JBMNDO010000082.1, read as the reverse complement.
AGGTGGACAAGATGTACAAGGCCAACACCCTGACGCTCGCGCCGCGCAGCCGCGACCAGTTCGCCGCGTTCTTCGACGGCCTGGAGATCGTGGAGCCCGGCATCGTGGCCGCCGAGGCATGGCACCCCGAGCTCGGCGAGCCGGTCCCCGGCACGGGCGAGATCGTCACGCCCGGCTACGTCGCGGTCGGCCGCAAGCCGTAACGCGCGCACCTCATCCGCGGCAGCCCGGTAGGCACTTGGGTGTCACCGGGCTGTGTGATGATGCACGGAAAACGGACCGGCGGGCATGCCGTGAGGGGCGGGAGCGCAGCGTGGGCAAGGGCGGGTCGTCCATACCGGACGAGGAGTGGGAACGGTTCCTCCGGGAGGCCGAGGCCGGGACCCCCGGCGCCCCCGAGGAGCCGTCCGCCCGGGCCCGGATGGTGGCCCAGCGGCTGCGCGAGGACAGCGCCCCTCCCCCGGGCCGGCGCACCCATCAGCCGCCCCGGCGACGCGGCAGGGTCTGGTACGTGGTGGGTCTGGTGGTCGTCGTCGCGCTGCTCGTCGTGGCGCCGGCCCCGGGCCGGGCGGCCGGCTGGCTCGGCTTCCACGGCGGGGGCGGCTCCCCGGCGGCGGCCGGGCGGCCCACACTGGACGACCCGTTCAAGGGATCACCGGCGGAGCACTGGGCCGCCGGGACGGCCGGGATCACGATGCCCTCGGCGCGGGCGACCGGCTGGATGAGCGAGAAGCAGGTGTCCGACGCGCTCGACAGCAGCCTGGCGTTCCTCTCCGACGCCGGCCTCGATCCGGCGGTGCTGCGCGGGGAACGGCCCACGAAGGCGATCGCGGCTCTCAACCCGGAGCAGGCCGACGTCAAGGAGTACCTGGCGAACGCCTTCGACACCCCGGGCCGGCAGAACGACCCGCTGCTCCTGTTCAGCCGCTTCGACCCCTCGTACGCGCGCCTGGCCGGTGACGTGATCAAGACGCGCGGCGGGATCACCTACCGGAAGGGCGAGCGGGGCGCGGTCGAGGTCACCGCCGACGTCACCTTCGTCTACGCCGTCGCGCGGGCCTCCGGGGACGGCGACGAGGTCGCCCGTACGATCGCCCGCCGGGAGATCGTGATGAGCTGGGACGACCCGGAGAAGGTGGTCATCGCACCGGGCACCTTCTCGCTGAAGTCGTACCGGCTGGACTCCGCCAACGGGGGCTGCGAGAACACCACCGGCTACTTCGTCCCCGAGTTCGGCAGGGAGCGGGGGCCCTCGGGCGACGGCACGGAGATCGACCCGTACGAGCGGAGCACGTCGATGGACGAGCGCATGGGGGACCGCGACGCCTCGGACTGCGACACGGCCACCCGCACCTGACCCGGGGCGCGGCGACACCCGGGCGGGGTGCTCCCCCACGACGTACGCTTCGGGCGTGACGAGCAAACCCGACGCGGCGCAGGGCCTGCGCGACCTCGCGCGGCTGCGCCGGGTCCGCGACCGGATCGACCGCGAGTACGCCCAGCCGCTGAACGTCGAGGCGCTGGCGCGCGGCGCACACATGTCTGCGGGCCACCTCAGCCGCGAGTTCCGCCGGGCGTACGGGGAGTCCCCGTACGGGTACCTGATGACCCGGCGCATCGAGCGCGCGATGACGCTGCTGCGCCGGGGCGACATGAGCGTCACCGAGGTGTGCTTCGCGGTCGGCTGCTCCTCGCTCGGCACGTTCAGCACGCGCTTCACGGAGCTGGTCGGGATGCCGCCGAGCGTCTACCGGCAGAAGGCGGCGCAGGCGACCGCGGGGATTCCGTCCTGCGTCGCGAAGCAGGTGACGCGGCCGGTCAGGAATCGAGAAGCCCCGCTGCCGGGGACGCCCTAACGTAGGGCCGTGAACGGGGAAGGCCGCCGGTGAGCCGGGCGGCGACGACGGGGCTGCGCGACGGTCCCGCCACCACAGGGAGACACATGAGCAGGGCCGCAGGTACGCAGCCGCACGCCGCCGACAGCCACGATCTGATCCGTGTGCACGGGGCGCGGGTGAACAATCTCAAGGACGTCAGCATCGAGATCCCCAAGCGCCGGCTGACGGTGTTCACGGGTGTCTCCGGGTCCGGCAAGAGCTCGCTGGTGTTCAACACCATCGCCGCCGAGTCGCAGCGGCTGATCAACGAGACGTACAGCGCCTTCGTCCAGGGCTTCATGCCCACCCTGGCCCGGCCGGAGGTGGACGTCCTGGAAGGGCTGACCACGGCGATCATCGTGGACCAGCAGCGGATGGGCGGCGACACCCGCTCGACCGTGGGCACGGCGACCGACGCCAACGCCATGCTGCGCATCCTCTTCAGCCGCCTGGGCACCCCGCACATCGGCCCGCCCAGCGCGTACTCCTTCAACACCGCGTCCGTGAAGGCGAGCGGTGCGATCACCGTCGAGCGCGGCAACAAGAAGACCGTGAAGGCGACCTTCAACCGGACCGGCGGTATGTGCACCGAGTGCGAGGGCCGGGGCACCGTCTCGGACATCGACCTCACCCAGCTCTACGACGACTCGAAGTCCCTCGCCGAGGGCGCGTTCACGATCCCCGGCTGGAAGTCCGACAGCTTCTGGACCGTCCGGGTCTACGCCGAGTCCGGTCTCCTCGACCCGGACAAGCCGATCGCGAAGTACACCAGGAAGGAGATGCAGGACTTCCTGTACCGGGAGCCCACCAAGGTCAAGGTGGAGGGCGTCAACCTCACGTACGAGGGCCTGATCCCCAAGATCCAGAAGTCGTTCCTGTCCAAGGACAAGGACTCGCTCCAGCCGCACATCCGGGCCTTCGTGGAGCGGGCGGTCACCTTCACCACCTGTCCGGCCTGCGACGGCACCCGGCTCAGCGAGGGTGCCAGGTCCTCGAAGATCGCGGGCATCAGCATCGCGGACGCCTGCGCGATGCAGACCAGCGACCTGGCCGCCTGGATCCGCGACCTGGACGAGCCCTCGGTGGCGCCGCTGCTCACCGCGCTCGGGCAGACCCTCGACTCGTTCGTGGAGATCGGCCTCGGTTACCTGGCGCTCGACCGCCCCGCCGGCACGCTGTCCGGCGGCGAGGCGCAGCGCGTCAAGATGATCCGCCACCTCGGCTCCTCGCTGACCGACACGACGTACGTCTTCGACGAGCCGACCGCCGGGCTGCACCCGCACGACATCCAGCGGATGAACAACCTGCTGCTGCGCCTGCGCGACAAGGGCAACACCGTGCTGGTGGTGGAGCACAAGCCGGAGACGATCGCGGTCGCCGACCACGTCGTGGACCTCGGCCCCGGCGCCGGTACGGCCGGCGGCACCGTCTGCTTCGAGGGCACCGTCGACGGACTGCGCGCCTCCGACACGGTCACCGGGCGCCACTTCGACGACCGGTCCACCCTCAGGACGGACACCCGCAAGCCCACCGGTGCACTGGAGGTGCGCGGCGCGTCCGCGAACAACCTGCGCGGTGTCGACGTGGACATCCCGCTCGGTGTGCTGACCGTCGTCACGGGCGTCGCCGGGTCCGGGAAGAGTTCGCTGATCCACGGTTCGGTGGCCGGGCGGGACGGCGTGGTCACGGTCGACCAGAGCGCGATCCGCGGTTCGCGGCGCAGCAACCCGGCCACGTACACCGGGCTGCTCGACCCGGTCCGCAAGGCGTTCGCCAAGGCCAACGGCGTGAAGCCGGGCCTGTTCAGCACCAATTCGGAGGGCGCGTGCCCGACGTGCAACGGCGCGGGTGTCGTCTTCACGGACCTGGCGATGATGGCGGGTGTCGCCACGGTCTGCGAGGAGTGCGAGGGCAAGCGGTTCCAGGCGTCGGTGCTCGAATACCGGCTGGGCGGGCGGGACATCAGCGAGGTGCTGGCGATGTCGGTCGCCGAGGCCGAGGAGTTCTTCGGCACCGGTGACGCGCGTACGCCGGCCGCGCACCGTGTCCTCGAACGGCTGGTGGACGTCGGGCTCGGCTACCTGAGCCTCGGCCAGCCGCTCACCACGCTCTCCGGCGGTGAGCGGCAGCGGCTGAAGCTCGCCACGCACATGGGCGAGAAGGGCGGGGTGTACGTGCTGGACGAGCCGACCACCGGCCTCCACCTCGCGGACGTGGAGCAGCTGCTCGGGCTGCTGGACCGGCTGGTGGACTCCGGCAAGTCGGTCGTCGTCATCGAGCACCACCAGGCCGTGATGGCGCACGCCGACTGGATCATCGACCTGGGTCCCGGCGCCGGACACGACGGCGGCACGCTGGTCTTCGAGGGCACGCCGGCCGACCTGGTCGCGGCGCGTTCCACCCTCACGGGCGAGCACCTGGCGCAGTACGTGGGCGCCTGAGCAACTCACCGCGCGCGCCCGGCCCGTGGTGGCCGGGTGCGCGCGGACGTGGGCTCCTTCCCAGGACACGGCCCGGGACCGCGCGGCGGAGGCGTACGTGCTCCCCCGGATCGAGCGCTGCAAGGGCGATCTTCCGGCGGCGGATGAGGCGTTGGGGCGGGTGCGTGAGGCGGTGGGGGTGGGCGACGGGGGCGGTCGCGGGCGCGGTGCTGGGGCGGATCGCCAAGGGGTCGGTCAAGGCTCTCGCACCGCTGTCCGCAGGGGGGCGGTGGGCGGTGGCTGCAACGGAGGGGTGATCAGGTCAAGACGGCGTGCCGTGGAGGTCATGTGGCTTTTCAGGATGGCCTGTTCACTGCGGTGTACAGGGAGTGACGCATCGTCGCCTTCGCTAATCGGCCGCGGTTTCTGCCGACCTCGCGCACCTGTACGGAGGCGATCGAGGCGCGCACAACGGGGCCAATCAGACGTACCACAGCCACACTTGACCGATTCCGACCGCATTCGCACATCTAACTGAACGCAAATTTTCGAGGCTGCACGCATCCGGCGTTGTGTACTAGGCATAGGATCAAGCCGCGCAGTGCGAGCCCCACCTGCCCCACCCGTCCCATCCGCAACTGTGCGCACGATGTACGAGCGTCCCTACCGACACCCCACAACCCGTTAACAGGTATCTGCGTGTCACCGATCCTCAAGCCCGGTTCCGGCGACGGAGCCGCGCAGTGAAAATCAATCGCCGCCTCGTCCTGCTGGTCACCGCTCCCCTCACCGTCGCGGTCACGTTCTCGGCCCTGGCCCTCGCGCCCGCCACCAACCAGGCACTCCAGGCGAACCGGCTGGCCGACATGGTCGACGTCGCCGCCGGCGCAGCCGACTTAACCCACCAGTTGCAGCGTGAGCGCGCGTCCGCCACCGCCCTGGTCTCGGATCAGGGGGACTCGTCCGGCTTCCAGGCGAGTTCCGACGCGACCGACAAGAGCATCGCCGCCTTCAAGAGCCGCGCCAGTGGGCTCTCCGAGGTCCCCGGAAGTGCCCGGGAGGCACTGGTCCGCATCGACCGCTTCATCGACGAACTCCCCGCCCTGCGCGCCCAGGTCCGCTCGGGCAGCACCACCATCTCCGCGCTCGCCTTCGGCTACCGGATCGTGATCGCGGACCTCAACGGCTACCGCGACGGCATCGCCCAGGCCGACGGCGTCGACGCCGACATCGCCGACCGCATCCGCGCGGCGGCGGCGCTGTCCGAGGCCGCCGAGCACACCGCGCAGCAGCAGATCACCGTCATGAGGGCGCAGGCCGCCGGCGGATTCACCGCGGCGTCCCAGCGCACCTTCGACGCCAGCCGGCTCGGCTACACCGAGTCGACGGGCGTGCTGTTCAGCCTCGGCCCGAGCGAGTGGCGGACGTGGCTGGAGCGCACCCTCTCCGGACCGAAGGCCCTGGAGTCCCGCAAGCTGGAGGACCGGATCGGCCGCACGGACACCAGCAAGCCGATCGGCATCACGCCCAAGGCGTGGCAGAAGGCGTCGGACGACCGGCAGACCCTGCTGCACCAGGTGGAGGAGCGGATCGACGAGTCGGTCGCCGCCACCGTCGACGCGGAGCGCACCAGGCTGCTGTGGACCGCCGGGGGCGAGGTCGCCCTCGTACTGCTGACCCTCGTCGGTGTCGTCCTCGTCGCCGTCCGCCTCGGCCGGGTCATGATCCGCCGCCTGCGCGACCTGCGCAACGCCGCGCACGAGGTGGCCCACACCCGGCTGCCCGCCGTCATGAGCGAGCTGTCCCAGCCCGGCGCGCTGAGCGGGGCCACACCCGAGCAGGTCGCCGAACGCACCGGCAACCCCGTCACCACCACGAGCGGCGACGAGATCGGCGAGGTCGGCGAGGCGTTCAACGCCGTCCACCACGAGGCCGTGCGCCTCGCCGCCGAACAGGCCCGGGTTCACGAGCAGTTCGCCGAGACCCTGGTCCGGGTAGCCCGCCGCGGCGCCCAGCTGACCAGTGTCATGGTGTCCGAGCTGGACACGGTGCAGCGCGACGAGGCCGACCCGGAGCGCATGAAGACGCTCTTCGCGCTCGACCACCTCGCGATCCGCATGGAGCGCAACACCAACAACCTGCTGGTGCTGGGCGGTTACGGCAACGCCCGGGTACGGTCCGCCGACATCGGCTGCTCCACCGTCATCGTGGCGGCGGCCCAGCAGATCGAGCGCTTCGACCGGGTGTCCCTGGGCGCGATCGAGGCGGGCATCGGCATCGCCGCCCGCGCCGTGCACGACGTCGCGCACATCCTGGCGGAGCTCCTCGACAACGCCACCCGCTTCTCCCCGCCCGACGCCCAGGTCGGGGTCGCCGTCTGGCGGCTGTGGGACCGGGCCGTCGTCCAGATCGTGGACGAGGGCGTGGGCATCTCGGCGGACCGCCGTGCCGCGCTCAACGCCGGGCTGCGCGAGCCGAGGGCGGGCATCGGGGACGTACGGTCCATGGGTCTGCACGTGGTGGCGCGCCTCGCCGCCCGCCACGGCATCGTTGTCGAGCTGCGTGACTCCTCGGGCCCCGGCACCATCGCCGAGGTCACCCTGCCCAAGGACGTACTGGCCGAGGTGTCCGAGGAACCGGCCCTGCCGACGGAGAACGGCTTCGAGTCGCCCCGTACGGTCGTCACCCGCCCGAAGCCGGACCACGTACGCGGACGGGCCGGCCGCCCGGTCGGCGCGGGCATCGGCGCCCGTGCGGGCGCCCCGGCGGCCCCGGGCAGGCGCGAGGAGCACGAGGCCCCGGCGCGTACGGACGTCGTCGACGCGCCCGCCCCGCACCCCGTGCACGAGGAGGCGGCCTCGCGCATCGCGGGCGTCAGCGCGTCCGGCCTTCCGGTCCGCAAGCGCACCGCGCCCCAGCAGTGGCCCGCGCGGGAGAAGCGGGCCGGTACCGAGCAGCGGTCCGGCGCCGGTGCGCCGCGGCCGACCCCCCGCCGCCGGGACTCCCGGCAGGTATCCGACGTCCTGGCGGCCTACGCCCAGGGCATCAGCCGGAGCACGAACCCCCGCGGGCGTCCCGCCAGCAACGACGACACCGAACGGACCAGAAAATGACCTCACCCACCGACCTGAGCTGGATCCTGAGCGACTTCGCCGGACGCATCCCGGAAGTCACCCAGGCGATAGCCGTGTCCGTGGACGGACTCGCGCTCGCGTACACCGGCGTGGAGCGCGACGACGCGGACCGGCTGGCCGCCATCGCCTCCGGCGTCGTGAACCTGCTGTCCGCGGCCGCCCAGCTGACCGACACCGACCCGGTGGAGCACAGCCTCACCGCGATGGAAGGCGGTTACATGTTCTCCATGGCCGTCTCCAGCGGTGCCTCGCTCCTGGTCATGACCACCAGGGACGCGGACATCGGCGAGGTCAGCTACATGATGTCCGAGCTGATCAACCAGGTCGGCGACTCGTTGTCCCCCCAGGTCCGTTCCCCGCACTCCTCCCCCACGCACTGACCCGGCCGTCCCCCACGGCCGCAGCGACCCGTCCGCGGATCCCTACCCCGCGGTCGGGTCACACCGTTGCCCAACCACTCCCCCGATGAGAGCACCCATGTTCTTCGACATACCCCGCCGCGCCCGCCACCGCAGACTCGTCCGGCCCGTCGGTGCCGCCGCCCTCGCCCTCGGCCTGGCCGCCGTCACCGGTTGCAGCAGCGACAGCGGTTCCGGCGACGAGACCGTCAAGATCGGCCTGGTGGCCTCGCTTTCCGGCACCTACAAGCCGGTCGGCACCGATCTGCGCGACGGCTTCGCGCTGTACCTGAAGACGCACGACAACAAGCTGGGCGGGCGCAAGGTCGACCTCATCGTGGCCGACGAGGGCGACGGCCCGCCGACCGCCGTCCCGGCCGCCACCAAGCTGGTCAAGAAGGACAAGGTCGACGTGCTGACCGGCCTGGTCAGCGGTGGCTCGGTCAACGCGGTGCTGCCGCTGGTCGGCCAGGCGAAGATCCCCTTCCTCGGCTCCAACGCCCGTCCCGAGGTCAAGGACCCCGAGTACGTGTGGACGACGAGCTTCATGTCCGACGAGCCGGGCAAGGCCATCGCCCCGTACGTCAAGGAGAAGGTGAACGGCCCGGTCTACGCGATCGGACCGGACTACCAGGGCGGTTACGACGAACTGCGCGGGTTCACCGAAGAGTTCAAGCGCGTCGGCGGCAAGCTGGCCAACCCGGACGGCAAGACCAAGTGGACGCCGTTCCCGAAGACGACCAACTTCATGCCGTACTTCGCGGAGATCGCCAAGACCGATGCCAAGGCGGTCTACTGCTTCTACGCCGGCAAGGCCGCGATCGACTTCGCCAAGCAGTACGCGCAGTCCGACGTCGCCGACCTGCCGCTGTACACCGCCTTCGTCACCGAGGGCAGCGTGCTCCAGGCCGAGGGCCAGGCGGCCAAGGACATCTACTCCGTCCTGAACTACGCTCCGGACCTCGACAACGCGGCCAACCGCAAGTTCGCCGCCGACTGGACCGCCGAGCACGACACCCAGCCGACCACGTACGCCATGTCGTCCTACGACGCGGCCGCCGTGCTCGACAAGGCGATCGCGGACGCCGCGAAGAAGGGTGACGTGACCTCGGAGACGATCAACAAGGCCATCGCGAGCCTGGGCCAGATCGACAGCCCGCGCGGCAACTGGGAGTTCAGCAAGAAGGCGCACGCCCCGGTGCAGACGTGGTACCTGCGCCAGGTGCGTCCGGACGGCAACCAGCTGTCCAACGTCATGGTCCAGGACCTGGCGACGCTCGGCGGCTGACATGGATCTGCTCGATGCCCACCTCGTGCCGGCGGTGGACGGCGTGGCCTACGGGCTGCTGCTGTTCGTCGTCGCCGCCGGCCTGAGTCTCGCGTTCGGCACAGCCGGCGTACTGAACCTCTCGCACGGCATGCTGTACGCGATCGGCGCCTACACCGGCGCCGAGCTGAGCGACGGAACATGGGGCGGCCTCGCCCTCGGGCTCGCGGCCGGAACGGCGGCCGCGGCCCTTGCCGGGGCGGGGCTCTCCGCCGCCACCGTTCCGCTCGCCCGGCGTGGGCATCTGGCCCAGGCCCTGCTGACGTTCGGGATCGCCCTCGTCGGCGGGGACCTGCTGATCCAGTTCTTCGGGGCGGACGAGCTGCCGGTGCGCGTCCCCGGCGCGCTCGACTCCTCGGTCCACCTGCTGGGCCACCGCTACCCCGCCTACCGGCTCTGCTTCATCGCCATGGCCGTCGTCCTGGCGGCCTTCGGTACGTGGGTGCTCACCCGGACCCGGGTGGGTGCGGCGGTACGCGCGTCGGCGGACGACCCCCAGATGCTCGCCGCCACCGGCCGCAACCCCCGGGCCGTGCACACCGGTGTGCTCGCGGCGGCGGGCGCGCTGGCCGGTGCGGCGGGCGTGCTCGGGGCGCCGATCATCGGCCCCGGACCCGGCACCTCCGAGAACGTGCTGATGCTGTCCCTGGTGGTCGTCGTCCTCGGCGGGCTGCGCTCGCTGTGGGCGACGTTCGCCGCGGCGGTCGCCGTGGGCGAGGTCCAGACCCTGGGCGTCTCGGTGCTGCCGGACCTCGCCCCGTACCTGCTGTTCGCCGCGATGGCGGCGGTGCTGGTGTTCCGCTCCCGCTTCACGGAACCGGAGGCGCACGAGGAGCGGGGCCCGTCCTCCGACCCGGTCTCCCGGCTGCGCCGGCTCCTCGCCGCGCGGTGGGAGAACCGGTCGCGCGCGGCCGCGGCACCCGCTCCGGCGGCCCCGGGGCGGCTCGGTGCCTGGCTGCACTCGGCGGGGTGGCGGCAGGCCGTCCCGCTGCTCGTCCTGCTCGCCGTCCTGTTCGCGCTGCCCGGGATGCTCGACTCGTACAGCATCTCGCTCGCCGGGTCCGCCCTGGCGCTCGGTCTGCTCGCGGTCAGCGTCACCGTCCTGACCGGGTACGCCGGGCTGCCCACGCTCGGGCAGACCGCTCCGTTCGCCGTCGGCGCGTACGCCACCGCCAACCTGGCCGACGCCGGGTGGACGGTGGGCCCGGTCCAGATCGTCCTGTCGGCACTCGCCGCCGCCGTGTTCTCGGCGTTGACCGGGCCCGCGGTGATCCGGGCCCGGGGCACGACCGTACTGATGATCACGCTGGCCGTCGGCGAGCTGACGAGTGCCGTGATCAATCAGGTCAAGTCCGTCACCGGAGGCGCCGACGGGCTGGTCGGCTTCCCCGCCACCCAGGCCCTGTGGGGCGGCGAGGGCATGACCGGGGAACGCGAGCTGTACGTGTACGCGGCGGTCGTCGCGGTCGTCGCCGTCGCCCTCACCCTGACGGTGCTGCGCTCCCCGGCCGGCAAGCTGCTGACCGGGACCCGGGGCGCCGAGGCGCGGATGCGCGCGTCCGGGCACCCCGTGGGGCGCTATCTGCTCGTGGCCCACATCTGCGCCGGTGCGCTGGCCGGGGTGGGCGGCTCGCTGATGGTCACCGTGCAGCAGTACCTCTCCCCCGCCGACGTCGGCTTCGAGATCGCCGCGTTCGCGCTCCTCGCAGTCGTCATCGGCGGTACGACGTCGGTCATCGGCGCCCTTCTCGGCGCCGGGCTGATCGTGTTCACCCGGGACTGGGTGGCCGGCTCCTGGCCCGGCCACGGGCCGCTGCTGCTCGGGGCGCTGTTCATCGCCGCCGTGTACCTGCTGCCGCGCGGCCTGGCCGGTCTGCGCACCGTCGTCGGCCGCCCCGCTCCCGCCGCCCCCACTGTGTCCCCCGCCGGGAAGGTCTCGCCATGACGCCCGCAACCGATGCCGTGGAGCCGGCCCCCGTGCTGGACCTCGGCCACCTCACCCGCAGGTACGGCAGCCTCACCGCCGTGGACGACGTCTCGCTGCGGCTGCCCCCGGGCGCCCGGCACGCCGTGATCGGCCCCAACGGCGCCGGCAAGACGACCCTGCTCAACCTCATCGCCGGTACCGACCGGCCCGACCGGGGCACGATCGCGCTGAACGGTGCGGACGTCACCCGGGCGTCCACCGCGAAGCGCAGCCGGCTGGGCATCGCGCGCAGCTTCCAGCAGCCGTCCGCCATCGGCGAGCTGACGGTGCTGGACAACATCGTGCTGGCCGGCTGGGCGCACCACCCGAAGCGCCGGGGTGCCTGGCGCAGCCCCTCCCGCTACCGGCTGCACACCGAATCCGCGGGGCGGCACCTGGAGACCGTGGGGCTCGCGCACCTGGCGCACCGGCCGGCCTCCGAGCTCTCGCACGGGCAGCGCCGCATGCTGGACCTGGCGGCGGCGCTGGCGGGCGATCCGCGCCTGCTGCTCCTGGACGAGCCGGCGGCCGGGCTGACCGACGGTGACATCGGCCGGCTGCTCGACATCCTCGGGGCGCTGCCCGAGAGCGTGGCGGTCGTGCTGGTCGAGCACCACGTCGAGGTCGTCGCCCAGGTCGCCACGTCGGTCACCGTGCTGGCGGCCGGCCGGGTGCTGGTGACCGGGCCGACCGGGGAGGCGCTCGCCCACCCGGAGGTCCGCGACGCGTATCAGAACACGGCGCCGGTGTCCGGTGACGCGCCGGACCTCGTCACCGGCAGTCCCGAAGCGAGAGGATGACCGACCCCCGATGCTCGAACTCACGGGCCTGACCGCGGGCTACCACGGCGGCACGGTCCTCCACGGCCTGGACCTGTCCGTGCCCGCCGGCACGGTGCACGCCGTCGTCGGCCACAACGGCGCGGGCAAGACGACGCTCGTCCACACCGTCGCCGGTCTGATGCGCCCGGACGCGGGCACCGTACGGCTGTCCGGCCGGGACCTGACGGGACAGCCGGCGCACCGGATCGCCCGGGCCGGGATCGGCCTCGTGCCGCAGGGCCGCCGGGTCTTCGCGAACCTCAGCGTCGCCGAGCACCTGCGCCTCTCGCACCGTCCGCCGCGCCGGGGCGACGCCTCGCGGCCGAGTGTGTGGACGCCCGAGCGGGTCCTCGATCTGCTGCCGAGGCTGGGCGAGCGCCGGGGCAACCGGGGCACGGACCTGTCGGGCGGGGAGCAGCAGATGCTGGCCCTGGCCCGGGCGCTGCTCGGTTCGCCGAGTGTGCTGCTGCTGGACGAGCCGACGGAGGGCCTGGCCCCGGCCCTGGTCCGTCAGGTGCACGACCTGGTGACGACGCTGGCCGCCGAGGGCATCGCCGTACTCCTGGTGTCGCCGAGTCCGGCGACGGCGGCCGGGTGCGCGGACACGCTCACGGTCCTGACGTCGGGCCGGGTGGCGCTGCGGCTGGACGGGGCGGAGGCCCGCAAGGACCCGACGGCCCTGCACGCGGCGCTGGAGCTGGCGCCCGCGGCGTCCTGACGGGCGCGAGGGGGGGGCGAACCCCTCGCGCCCGCGGTCACTTCGCCTTCAGGCTGTGGCCGCCGAAGCCGCTGCTGCGGTCGGAGCCGCTGTTCTGGTCCTGCCACCAGGCGTCGAACTCGGACTGGTGCATGGCCGGCCAGTCCGGGGTGTTCTCGACCTGGGTGCTGCCCATGCGGCGGGCGAGGGCCACCATGGCGGAGCCGACCGCGCCCCGCCCGGCGTCATACCGGTCCAGCACGTCCTTCCAGCTGTCCCCGGCGGTCCAGGCCGCCTCCAGCGCGGTCGCGTCCTGGAGCGCCTTCACGCTTCCGGCGCCGACGTGCGGGCGGGCGACGCTGGCGGCATCGCCGACGAGCGCCATGCGGCCCGACGTGTAGTGCGGGACGACCAGGTCGTAGATGGGCTGGATGAACGTGGTCTCGGCGGGCGTGCCGAGCACCTTGCCGGCCCAGAAGGGCGGGAAGGTGTCGGCGACGAGGGCGCGCAGCCAGTCGGTCAGCTCGGAGTTGAGGCGGCCGGGCGGGAGCGAGGTGGGGGTGCGCAGGTCCGGGTGGAGGCCGTCCGTCTCCGGCGGCGTGGTGTAGAGCACCCAGTTGAGGCGGTGGCCGCCGGTGCCGTCCGGGATGCGGTAGATCATGCAGTGGCCGCCGGGAAAGGCGATGTTGTGGGCGTCGAGCCCGTCCGAGGGCAGCCCCTCGACGTCCTCGGAGGCGCCGCGCCAGCCGATGTAACCGGCGTATTCGGGGCTGATGCCGGGGAACATGGCCTCGCGGACCACGGAGCGGTAGCCGTCGGCGCCGATGACGAGGTCGAACCGTTCCTCGTGGCCGTCGGCGAGCCGCAGCGTCACCCCGTCGTCGGCCGGCTCGACGGCGGTGACGACGGCGCCGGAGCGGTAGTCGACGCCCTCGGGCACCCGGCTGCGCAGCTCGCTCCACAGCGAGCCCCAGTTGTAGGCGCGGAACGGGAACGGCTGCTGCCCGAAGCCCCGGCCGTGCGGCGCGTCCCCGTCCCGTACGCTCCACACCCGCCGGGTCAGTGGTGCCCAGGGCATCTCGGGGGCGACGTATCCGGCCTCTCTCAGCTCCTCGTAGCGGTCGCTCTGGAGGGCGATTCCGACGCCCCGGTCCCGGAGTTCTGCGTCGGCGCGCTCGAAGACGGTGACGCGGTCCGCTCCGGCGCGCGACACGGCCAGGGCCGCGGCACACCCCGCAATGCTCCCGCCGACCACGGCGATGCTGCCTCCACGCATGACTGGCTCTCCACTCACTTGATGTGCCGGCTCGATGCTCCGGCCGTCCGCCCGGCCACTCCCCCGCCGGGGTCCCGGCCGGAAGTGCGCTCGCATGGGCGCTGGTTGGCCCGCGCCTCGACGGTCGCGGGCCCGCACCGAATCCTACGAGGGACGTTCCGCGCGTGAGCGGCCAGGTTGTTTCACTTTTCGGCCACCGATACATCGTCAACAGTCGTCTTGTGTACGCTCCTTGGTCATTCCTGATTACTGTTCTGTCATGTCCCCCTCGCCGGTCAACTGCTCAGCGACCCGCCCGGCGGCCGGCCTCGGCACCGGCCGCGACGCGCTCCGAAGACGCCTCGCCTCCCCCCGCCTCAGCTGAACGCGCGGGCTCCGGCGCCCGCGCGGCCGGTGGAACCGTCCCCCCATGATTTCCGCGAGGACCTCGATGACCGAACCGATAGTGATCCTGCTCGCGCTGGCGGCGGGGGCCTGCGCCTCGCTGTGGTTCCTGCGCCGCGCCCGCGCCGAGAAGCGGCGGGCCGACGAAATCCGCGGGCAGCGCGAGCAGTTGGCCCAGCAGCTCCGGGCCGCCGAGCAGTACGTGGCGCATGTCGCTCGGAGCGTCGTCCAGGCCGCCGCCGCCGAGGCGCAGACCGGCCGCCCCTACCCGGTGGAATCGGCCATCCCGCCCCAGCTGGCCCACACCCAGCTCGCCGACGGGCTGACCGCGCTGGCCGGCCAGGTGCGCTCCGCGATCACCATGACGGGCCGCCTCGCACAGAACGCCACCGAGGAGCAGCTGGACCTGGCAAGGGTGGAGACGGAGCGTCAGGTCGCCCGGGTCCGGCAGGAGTCGGTGGACACGGCACGGGCGGCGGTGCGCGCCTTCGCGTCCAGTACCGTGCACCGCGCGGCGAAGCTGAGCAGCACGATCAGCGCCGGAGTACGGCGCCACGTGTCGGACGACGCGTACGCGACGCTGGTCGAGATGGACCACCTGGCGCAGCAGATGCTGCTCACGGCGTCCGGCTACGGGGTCCTGGCCGGTGACAAGCTGTCGCGGCGCTGGCCCGCGACGACGCTGACCGATGTGGTCCGCACCGCCATGGGCCGGGTCGAGGGCTACCAGCGCGTCCGGCACACGGACCTGGAGTCCTTCGCGGTGCGCAGCCGGTCGGTGGAGGCGGTCGTCCACACCCTGGCGGTGCTGCTGGACAACGCCCTGCGCTACTCGCCGCCCAACGCCCTGGTGCACGTCTCCCTGGAGCACGGGGCGAACGCGGCGTTCCTCGTCGTGGACGACGCCGGTCTCCGGATGGAGGACGAGCGGCTGACCTGGGCCCGCGAGGTGATGTCCGGCGAGCAGCGGGACGACATCACACGGCTGGGCGCCTACCCGCAGACGGGTCTGCGGGTGGCCTCGGTCCTGGCCCACCAGTACGGCTTCCGCGTCGAGCTGACCGCGCCGAACCTGTACGGGGGCACCCGCGCGATCATCGTCCTGCCGCAGGAGCTGCTGACGACGCCGGGGCCGTCCCGGCCGGTGGCCGCGCAGTCGCTGCCGACGGCCCGGAAGGCCACCGCCCCCCTGCCCGCCCCCGAGCCGGAGCCCGCGCCCGGTGCCGCGTCCAATCCGGCTCCCGCCCCGGCGACCACGGCCGGCGGGCTCACCGTCCGCCGGCGCGGGACGCGGCCCGCAGCCGCGGCGCGGCCGGGGTCCGAACCCGAGGTCGAGCCGGGCAGGCCCGCGGTGGCCGCCGCCTGGATGGCGGGCAGCCGCCGCAGCCGGGACAACCAGAACACCCCCCGTACGGACGAAGGACGTTGATCATGTCGGACACGCACGCGAACACCCTGGGCTGGCTGCTGGACGAGCAGCTCGGATCGGTGGAGGGCGTCCGGTACGCCGTGCTGATGAGCGGCGACGGCCTGCTGAAGGCGCGGACGCGCACCATCAGCCAGGAGGAAGGCGAGAAGCTGGCCGCCCTGACCGCGTCGCTGCGCGCGTCGGGCCGGGCCTGGGACGAGTTCACCGGCGGGCAGGGCGTGCGCCAGCAGCTGATCGAGTCCGTGTCGGCCATCGGGCTGACGACCGCGGCCGGGAACCACACCATGCTGTCCGTCGTGACGACGGGTCCGCACGCGGACGTCGGCCTGATCAGCCACCACATGGCCCTGCTCGTCGTCCGCCTGGGCGAACAGCTGGGCACGAGGGAGCGCACCCCGGTGTTCCAGCCGGACGGGGGCCCCGCCGCATGAGCGGCCCACGGCACGATCCGGACATGGTCAGGCCCTACGTCCGTACCGGCGGGCGGGTCCGCCCCGACCGGGATGTGCGCCTGGAGAGCGTGGTCGTCGCCGCGCCGGGCCCGGCCGGTGAGCTGGGGCCCGACGCGCGGCGGGTGATGGGCCTGTTCGCGGTGGGCCGGGGCGGTCTGGCCGTCGCCGACATCGCCGCCGCGCTCCAGCTGCCGCCCTCCACCGTCCGGATCATCGTGTCCTCCCTGATGGACAGCGGCCATCTGGCCGGCCCGGCACCCGCCGCGGGTGACCAGCCCCGAAACGACATCCTCCAGAAGGTGCTCGATGGACTCCGAGAACTGGTCTGACGCCTCGAACGGCGTCTCGTACGTGCCGGCCACGGTGACCCAGTCCGCCAAGATCGTGATCGCCGGTGGCTTCGGCGTCGGCAAGACGACCTTCATCGGCAGCGTCTCGGAGGTCCGGCCGCTGCGGATGGAGGAGCCGATCACGGAGGACAGCGTCGGCGTGGACGATCTGCGCGGGGTGCCGGGGAAGACCACCACGACCGTGGGCATGGACTTCGGCCGTATCCACCTGGCCGGCGGCGCCCTCGCCCTCTACCTGTTCGGCCTGCCCGGCCAGGTGCGGTTCCAGCCGGTGTGGGAGGACCTGGCCCACGGCGCGCTCGGCTGCCTGGTGCTGGCCGACACGCGCGACCTGGACGCGAGCCACGAGGCGCTGGGGCTCCTGGAGGACCAGGGCATTCCGTACGCGGTCGCGATCAACGTGTTCCCGGACGCGCCCGGATACGACCTCGCCGAGATCCGCGAGGCCCTGGCGCTGGACCCGGAGACGCCCCTGACCACCTGCGACGCCCGGGACCGCACCTCCTGCGTGTACGCCCTGATCACGCTCACGGAACACCTCGCCGCGCAACGATCGGCCCTCTCCCTGGAGCCCACGCCATGACGTCCCCCAGCACCGCCCTGCCGTCGGCCCCGTCGGGCCGGGTCGCGCTCCACGACCCGGCGTACGCCGCCGACCCGCATGCCGCGTACGAGCGGATGCGGGCGGCGTACGGGCCGCTGGTGCCCGTCGAGCTGTCCCCGGGCATCCCGGCGACCCTGGTGATCGGGTACGTCCAGGCCCGGCGCATCCTCAACGACCCCCTGTACTTCCCGCACGACCCGCGCGTCTGGCAGGAGCAGGTGCCGGCCTCCTGCCCGGTGCGGCCGATGATGGAGTGGCGGCCCAACGCCCTGCGCAGCAGCGGCACCGCGCACGCCCGCTACCGGGCCGCCAACACCACCGCGATCGACGCCGTGGACCAGCACGAGCTGCGGGCCCGGGTGGAGACGCTGGCCGAGGCCGCCATCGGGGAGTTCATCACGGCGGGCCGGGCCGATGTCCTCACCCAGTACGCGTGGCCGATCGCCTTCCGCGTCCTCAGCTCCCTGCTCGGCTGCCCCGACGAGATCGGGGCGCGCATCGCCGACGGGATGTCCCGGATCTTCGAGGCCACGGACGCCCAGCGGGGCAACGAGATCCTGGGCCGGGCGGTCACCGACCTCGTCGAACTGCGCCGCCGCCACCCCGCCGACGACATCACCTCCCGGCTGCTCGGCCACGCGGCGCAGCTGACCGACGAGGAGATGAGCCACCAGCTGGTCACGCTGTACGGGGCGGGCATCGAGCCGCTGACCAATCTCATCGCCAACACCCAGCTGAAGATCCTCACCGACGAGGAGTTCTCCGCCGGGCTGCACGCCGGGCACTCCACCGTGCGGGACGCGCTCGACACCGTTCTCTACACCGACCCGCCGATGGCGAACTACTGCATCACCTACCCGCCCTACCCGGCGGACATCGACGGGGTGCTGCTCCCCGCCCACCAGCCGGTCCTGATCTCGATGGCCGGCTGCAACAACGACCCGGCGATCGCGCAGGCGTCCGGCGGCATCGCGGGCAACCGGGCCCACCTGGCGTGGAGCATCGGGCCGCACACCTGCCCGGCGCGCTCGCACGCGTACCTGATCGCGGAGACCGCGGTCACCTGTCTGCTCGACGCCCTGCCCGAGATGGACCTCGCGATCCCGGCCGGTGAACTGCGCCGGCGGCCGGGCCCGTTCCACCGCGCGCTGGAATCGCTCCCCATCGTCTTCCACGCCTCCCACTGAAGGAGCCCCATGTCCGAGCAGCCGATCATCGTCCTCGACCCCGCGGGCACCGACCGCCACGCGGAGTACCGGGCGCTGCGCGAGCGCGGCCCCGCCACCCGCGTCGACGTCCTCGGGGTCACCGCCTGGTCCGTCAGCGACCCGGTCCTCCTGAAGCAGCTCCTGACCAGCTCCCAGGTCTCGAAGGACGCCCGGGCCCACTGGCCGGCGTTCGCCGAGACGGTGGCCACCTGGCCGCTCGCCCTGTGGGTGGCGGTGAACAACATGTTCACCGCGTACGGCGGCGACCACCGGCGGCTGCGCCGGATGATCGCCCCCGCGTTCAGCGCCCGGCGCGTCCAGGACCTGCGCGCCTCGGTGGAGAAGATCGTCTCCGAACTCCTCGACGGCCTCGACGGCCGGCCCGCCGGCGAACCGGTCGACCTCCGCGCCGAGCTCGCCCATCCGCTCCCGATCGCGGTGATCGGCCGGCTCATGGGCGTCCCCGAGGACCAGCTCGACGGCTTCCGCTCCAAGGTCGACGGCGTCTTCGACACCACCCTCACCGTCGAGGAGGCCACCGCCAACACGGCCGCCCTGTACGAGCCGCTCGGCCGGCTCATCGCCTCCAAGCGGGACCTGCCGGGCGACGACATGACCTCGCTCCTGCTCGCCACCCGCGACGACGAGGGCGACGGCGGCCGCCTGAGCGACGAGGAGCTGCGCGACACGCTGCTCCTGATGATCTCTGCCGGTTACGACACCACGGTCAACGTGATCGACCAGGCGATCACCGCGCTGCTGACCCGCCCGGAACAGCTCTCCCACCTCCGCGAGGGCCGCGCCGACTGGAACGACGTGGTCGAGGAGACCCTGCGCCACGAGCCCGCGGTCAAGCACATCCCGATGCGCTTCGCCGTCTCGGACATCCCCCTGCCCGACGGGCGGAAGATCGCCCGGGGCGAGGCGATCCTGGTCTCCTTCGCCCCCGCCAACCGCCACCCCGACTGGCACGGCGAGACCGCCGACGACTTCGACGTGACCCGCGCCGCCAAGGACCACCTGGCGTTCGGCCACGGGGTCCACTTCTGCCTCGGCGCCCCGCTGGCCCGCCTGGAGATCGCCACCGCCCTGCGTCAGCTCTTCGAGCGCTTCCCCGAGATCCGTCTCGCGGTCCCCGCCGAGGACCTGCTCCCGCTCCCGTCGCTGATCAGCAACGGCCACCAGGCCCTTCCGGTCCGCCTTCGCCCGACGGCGGGCTGACGGGCCGCCGGTGACGGCGGTGGCTGGTGTCGCACCAGGGGTACATCCGGCTGCGGCGACACGTGCAGACGGCCACGACGAAGCGGTCGGAGGTGACGGTCGAGCCGTCCTCCCGGACGATCTCGACCGGCCCCTCGATCAGCACCGGGCCGCCCGGCTCGATGGAGAGGCGGCGGGGTTCAGGGGCGTTCGGCACGGATGACCACCAGTTCCTCGGTGTCGTCGTCGGGGCCGAGCAGTCCCCGCGCGCGAAGCCACGGCAGGCGCTCGGTCATGACCGGCCCGAAGGGTACGGAGGACCGGCTCGTCACCACGGCGCGCAGGCCGCTCGCGGTCAGCCGGGCCAGCGTCTCCTCCACCCCGCACAGCCCGGAGTGGACGAGGAGCAGCACGCCGTTCGGGTGGAGGGCGTCGTGGGCGTGGGCGCAGATGCGGTCCAGGGCCTGCCGGCCGCAGAGCCCGGCGTCCCAGGCGACCTCGGGGCCGTGGCCGCGGGCGCGGCGGGCGTGGGGGGCGGGGACGTACGGGGGGTTGCTCACGATCAGGTGGAAGCGCCGGCCGACGACGGGGCCGGTGAGGTCGCCGCGCAGCACCCGGACGCGGTGGCCGGCGCGGGCGGCGTTCAGGCGGGCGGTCAGGACGGCCCGCCGGGAGATGTCGATCGCGGAGACCCGGGCCCCGCCGCGTGCCGCCAGCAGGGCCAGGGCGCCGCTGCCCGTGCAGACGTCGAGGACGTCCATGCCGGCGGCCGGGCCCTCGGCCTGGAGCGCCCGCGCCAGCAGGTGGGTGTCGGCCTGCGGCGCGTACACCCCGGGCAGGGTCCACAGCCTGCCCAGGTCGACGGGCGGTGCGGCGGTAGTCGTCATCCGAATCCTCCATGAGGGGGAAGGCGGTCCTCGTTCTCACCGGCGCGGGCTCATCCAGTCCAGCCTGGCCGGGCCCGCGGCGCGCCGCGACCCGAGCGGCGGTCCCCCGCCTCCTGCCCCGCCCCCTTCGCCGCATGCGGGCCGCTCCCGCCGCGCACATCCGGCACCCCCGGGTGACCATGGCCGGAACAGGGCGCAGGGCCTGTCCGGCCCTTCCCGTCGTCGCCCGCAGGGCGGCCGCGCGGCAGACGGGAAGGGCCGGACGGGCGCCGGCCCTCACGACACGCGAAGGAGTCCCGTGACTGACCGGAAGCACCTGCTGAGCGGCCGTACGGCCGTGGTGACGGGCGGGGCGCGCGGCCTGGGCAAGGCCGTGGCGCGGGAGCTGGCCGCCCGGGGCGCCCGGGTGGCGCTGCTCGGCCTGGAGGAGGAAGCACTCGCCGGGGTGGCCGCCACCCTCCCCGCCCCCTCCGGGCACTGGCACGTGGACGTCACCGACGACGCGGCGATGGCCCGCGTCGCCGGCGAGGTACGCCGCCGGCTGGGCCCCGCCTCGGTGGTCGTCGCCAACGCGGGCGTGGCCGAGGGCGGGCCGTTCGCGGAGTCCGACCCGGCGAGCTGGCGGCGCGTGATCGAGGTCAACCTGATCGGCAGCGCGGTCACCGCCCGGACGTTCCTGCCCCAGCTCCTGGACACCCGGGGGCACTACCTCCAGATCGCCTCGCTGGCCTCCATGGGGGCCGCGCCGATGATGAGCGCGTACTGCGCCTCCAAATCGGGCGTGGAGGCCCTGTGCCACTCGCTGCGCGCCGAGCTGGCGCCGCGCGGTGTCGGCGTGGGCATCGCGTATCTGAACTGGATCGACACCGACATGATCCGGGACGCCGACCAGTACCCGGTGCTGCGGGAGCTGCGCGCCCATATGCCCCCGCCGGCCCGGAAGACCTACCCGGCGCCCTACGTGGCCCGGCGCGTGGTCGCCGCGATCGAGCGGCGGTCGCCTTCCGTGTACGTCCCCGGCTGGCTGCGCGGCGTCCAGGCCGTGCGGGCCGGGCTGCCGGGGGTGGTCGCCCTCGCGACCCGCAAGGAGCTGAACCGCTCCGAGTTCACGCCCACGGGCCTGCTGGGGGCCGGGGGCCGCGCGGCCGAGTCGGCGGGCCCCGCCCGGCCGGACTGACCCTGGCCTCAGCGCCGCAGACGCTTCCGCAGCGCCGCGCGCGCCGCGTTCGCGCTGGGGGCGCCGTGCACGCCGCCGCCGGGGTGCGCCGAGGCCGAGGCGAGGTACAGGCCCCTGACCGGGGTCTCGGGGCGGCCGGTGCCCGGGGTCGGCCGGAACACCAGTTGCTGGTGCGCCGAGGCGGTACCGCCGTTGATCGCACCCCCGTACAGGTTGGCGTCCATGGATTCGATGGTCGGGGGCGCCAGCAGGCGGCGGGCTCTGATGCGGGAGCGGAAGCCGGGGGCCCAGCGCTCCACCTCCTGCTCCATACGGTCGGCCATGGTTTCCTGCTCGCCCCGGTCCCACCGCCCGGTCAGCCCGTCCTCCCCCGCGTCGCCCTTGATGCGGTGCGGGACGTGGGTGTAGGCCCAGGCGGCCTCGGTGCCGGCCGGTGAGCGGGTGGCGTCGGCGGTGCTCATCTGGCCGAAGAGCAGGAAGGGGCGGTCCGGCACCTGTCCCGTGGCGATCTGCGCGGTGAAGCGGGTGAGGCCGTCGACGCCGTCCGCCAGGTGCACGGTGCCCGCCGTGCCGGCCTCGCGGGCGGTCCAGGGCACCGGGCCGTTCAGCGCCCAGTCCACCTTGAACGTCGCGAAGTCCCACTGGAAGCGGCGCAGGTCGTCCAGGAGCCGGCCGGGCAGGTGCCGTGCACCGACCAGTCCGCCGTAGAGCGCGGGCGCGGACACGTCGGCGAGCACGGCGCGCGACGCGGGCACGGCCTCGCCCTTCGCGGTGCGTACGCCGACGGCGCGTCCGCCGCGTACGACGACCTCCGTGACCCGCTCACCGCAGCGGAGCACGCCGCCGTACCGTTCGAGCCGGCGCACCAGGGCCGCCGTGAGCGCGCCCGCGCCGCCGACGGGCACCGGGAAGCCGTAGGTCTGCCCGAGCATGGACATCAGCCAGCCGAAGCCGCCGCTCCCGGCCGCCTCGGGGCCGAGGTCGGCGTGGAGTGCGGTGCCCGCCAGCAGGATCCTGGCCGCCTCGCCGCCGAACCGCTCCTCACCCAGACGGCGTACGGGCAGCAGCAGGGTCCGCGCCAGGCGCAGGCCGCCGGCGGCCCGGAGCCGGGCGGCGAGGCGGACGCCCGAACGCACCGGCGGGAACGGCGTGAAGAGGGCGCCCAGCACATCGCGGCGCACCCGGTCCCAGGTGGCGCACAGCTCCAGCCACGCCGCCCCGTCCCCCTCGGCGAACGCGTCGAGGCCCGCCGCCGTGTCCCGCGCGTCGTCCTCCAGCACCGCGCACCGCCCGTCCGGGAGCGGGTGCGCCAGGACGCGGGGGGCGCGCGACCAGCGCAGCCCCTCCTCCCGGAGGTCGAGCCCGCCGATGACCGGGGAGGCCGCCGCCAGCGGGTAGAACGCGCTGAACAGGTCGGTGACGTAGTCGGGATGCACCCGGCGGTCGCTGCGCACCGCCCCGCCGGGTTCGGGCTGGGCCTCCAGCACCTCGACGCTCCACCCGGCGGCGGCGAGCAGGTTCGCCGCGACGAGGCCGTTGGGGCCTGCTCCGATGACCACGGCGTCCGGCATCGATGCCTCCAAGTGGGATCGCGGAAAGGGGTCAGACCGCTTCGCGGGCGCCCTTCCGGGCCGCCTCCACGGTCTGCGCCAGCCGCGCGAGCACGCTGCGGTGACGGAGCTGGATCACGGTGTCGATGGCCGTGTTGTGGAACTTCCCGGCCGGTCCGCGCAGGGGGTGTTCGTCCAGGGTGACCAGGGCGTTGTCGCCCCACTGCCGTACTTCCAGGGCGATCCGCGCAGTGCCGATCCGGCCGCTGTCCGCCTCCAGCTCCAGCACGTGCGGCGCCTCGCACCGCCGGACGATCGTCCGTCCCCGCACGGACCACCGGCCGATGCCCAGGGTGTACGTGAGACTGGCGCCGACCTCCGGCCAGTCGCCCCGGCGGGGGCGCGAGTCGGCGGTCCCGACCACCCAGTCGCTGTAGAGCGAGGGGTCCGCGAGGACCCGCCAGACGTCTGCCACCGTGGCCTCGATCAAGCGGTGCCGTACTGCCATCGGTCCTCCTGCTGTCGTGGGTCCGGGCCGGCCGTTCAGGGGGTGACGACGGCGAAGTCCGGGTCCGGGGCGTCGAGGTGGTCGAGAAGTTCGATCAGCCGGCCTGCGTCGCCGGTGACCTCGACGCCGGGGCGTGCCGCCAGGTCGCCGGGCTGCACGGCGCCCACCAGGACGTCCCGCAGGTCCGCCTCCGTCAGCGCGAAGGCGGCGTCGGGCTCGCCCACGGCGGGTCCGGTCCCCATGACGTGGGTGAGGACGCCGTTGCGCAGCCGCATCGTGAGGGGTTCGCCGCCGGCGATGTCCCAGCGGATGGTGATGTCCGCGTCCCAGGCGCGGGGGCCGTTGACCCGGATGGCGACCGAGTCGACCAGCTGGTCGAGGGTGAGGGCCGCGAGGACGTCGGGCGAGGCCGTGGTGGTGGGGGTGCCGAGGCTGCCGTGGCGGAGCTCCTGGGCGCCCATCAGGTAGACGCTGCGCCAGGTCCCGTTCTCGCTGCCGTAGCCCAGCTGCTCCAGCGCGTCGGCCTGGAGGGCGCGCGCCCGCGCGTTGTCCGGGTCCGCGAACACCACGTGGTTGACGACCTCCACCACCCAGCGGTAGTCGCCGTCGGCGAAGGACCGCCGGGCCCTGCGCAGGACTTCGTCTGCACCACCCATGAACTCGACGTACCGCCGGGCTCCCTCGACCGGGGGGTGCTGCCACAGGTGCGCCGGGTTGCCGTCGTACCAGCCCAGGTAACGCTGGTAGACGGCCTTGGCGTTGTGGCTGACGGAACCGTAGTAGCCGTGGGTGTGCCAGGCCCGCTCCAGTGCCGGCGGCATCACGATCTCCTCGGCGATCTCCGGTCCGGTGAGGCCCTGGTTGAGCATCCGCAGCACCTGGTCGTGGAGGTACGCGTAGAGGTCGCGCTGCTCCAGGAGGAAGGCGGACACGCGCTCGCGGCCCCAGACCGGCCAGTGGTGCGAGGCGAAGGCCACGTCGGTCAGCTCGCCGAAGAGGCTGACCGACTCGGTGAGGTAGCGGGACCACACGTGCGGGTCCCGGACCTCGGCACCGCGCAGCGTCAGCAGGTTGTGCAGGTTGTGCGTGGCGTTCTCCGCCATGCAGAGGGCGGAGAGGCTGGGGAAGTGGATGTTCAGCTCCGCCGGTGCCTCGGTGCCCGGGGTGAGCTGGAAGACCATGCGGATGCCGTCGACGGTCTCCGTCTGGCCGGTCCGGGTGATGTCGAGGGTGGGCGGGATCAGCCCGGGCGCGCCCGTCGAGACGGTCTGCCCGAGGCCCGCGCCGATCTGGCCCCGGGGGCCCTTCGGGAGGGCGGCGCCGTACATGTACGCGGCGCGCCGGCTCATGGCCGTTCCCGCGTAGACGTTCTCACTGACGGCGTGCTCCAGGAAGCCGTGCGGGGCGAGCACCGGGACTCCGGCCGCGACGTCCTCGTCGGTGAGCACGCCGCGTACGCCGCCGAAGTGGTCGACGTGGCTGTGGGTGTAGAGCACGCCGGTCACGGGCCGCTCGCCGCGGTGGGAGCGGTACAGCGCGATACCGGCGGCGGCCGTGGCTGCGCAGATCAGGGGGTCGATGACGAGGACCCCACGGCCGCCCTCGACGATCGTCATGTTGGACAGGTCGAAGCCGCGTACCTGGTAGATGCCCTCGGTGACCTCGAAGAGCCCGTGCTCGGAGCAGAGCCGGCTCTGCCGCCAGAGGCTCGGGTTCGCGGTGTCCGGGCACTCCTGGTCGAGGAACCCGTAGGCTTGCAGGTCCCAGACGGCACTGCCCGTGGCGTCGCGGATCACCGGGTCCCGCGCGGTGCCCATGAATCCGCGCCGGGCGTCCTCCAGGTCCTGGGTGTCGCCGAAGGGGTAGTCACGCCGGACCGCCCGGTTGGCCTGGACCACGGCCTGCTCGGCGGGCTTGGCGTCCGTGTCCTGCGGCATGTCGGTCTCCCTCGCGGCGACGGCCCGGCTCCGCGCGGGCCCGGGCACCGCCACCCTCACCCGGTGTGCGGGGCCCCACAAGCGGGTGTACGCCGTACGGGGTGCCGAACGCGGTAGGATATACCCCTAGGGGTATGACGCCGTCACCGGGGCCGCGCTCAGGGCCCCGCACTTGGGAGGAACCGTGGAGCTGGACATGGCGGCCGACGAGCTGAAGTCGGTGCTCAACCGGCTGAAGCGGGCCCAGGGGCAGATCGCCGGGATCGTCAGGATGATCGAGGAGGGCCGGGACTGCGAGGACGTGATCACGCAGCTGGCGGCCGTCTCCCGCGCCCTGGACCGGGCCGGTTTCGCCATCATCGCGACGGGCCTCCAGCAGTGCATGGCCGACGGCGCCCAGCCGGTGGTGGACCGGGACCAGATGCGGGCCCGCCTGGAGAAGCTGTTCCTCTCCCTGGCCTGAGGGGCGCCGCGCCGTCACGTCAGCGCGTCGGCCGGCATGAACGCGGCGACCGCGAGCAGCACCCAGGCGAACAGCCGCTGAAGGCTGCCCCCGGACACCCGTGCCGCCAGCCGCCTCCCGTCCCACGCGCCCAGGATCGCGGCGCCGGTGAACGGGGCCGCCACCGCCCGGTCCATGCCCGCCGTGCCGCCGGAGCGGGTGATGAGCGAGGCCGGCGAGTTGACGGTGACAGCCGGCAGGCTCGCCCCGACAGCCGCCTGCATCTCAAACGCCAGGGCCGTCACCAGGGCGGGGACGCCCAGGAATCCGCCGCCCACGCCCAGCAGCCCGGTCTGGCGTAGTCGTTGTGCACATGGGTCTCCGCCACGTACGCGATCCGCACGCCCCGCGCGGCGGCGGCAGCCGTGGGCGCCCCGGAAGCGGGCGCCGCCCCGCGTTACGCCTTGCGGGCAAGCAGGTGCACTTCCTGGAACTGGCGCCGGTCGTCCGGCCGGGGCTCGCGGACCATCCGGGCCGTCTCGGTCAGCCCGTGAGCCCGCAGCAGACCGGCGAGGTGGTCGGGCGACCACCGGTAGGCCGTCGCGACGGCGTGGTCGAAGGACTGCGTGGGGTGGCCGGGCCCGTCGGTGGCGGAGAAGCCGATGAGAAGGTGGCCGCCGGGTGCGAGGACGCGCCCGAACTCGGCGAGGACGGGCGGGAGCTCCGCCGGCGGGGTGTGGATCACGGACCACCGCGAGAGCACACCGGCCAGGGATCCGTCGGCGACGTCGAGCGCGGCCATCGACCCGACGTCGAACCGCAGCCCCGGGCAGGCCGACCGGGCGAGCTCGATCATGGCGGGCGAGGCGTCGACACCGAACGGGTCGAGCCCCAGCCCGGCGAGGTGGGCGGTGACATGCCCGGGCCCGCAGCCGAGGTCCGCCACCCGGCCGCCCGCGCCGACGGCCTCGGCGAAGACGTCCAGCATCGCGCGGTCCAGCGGGCTGTCGCGCAACGAGTCGCTGAACAACCGCGCGTACAGCTCGGCGGCGTCGTCATAGGCGGCGCGGGTGACGGAGAGGGCTTCGTGTTCGACCATGGCGGCGAGGGTAGTGCCCGGGCCGGAACCGGCGCCCACCCGGCGGGGGCCTCCGCCGGTGGGGAACGAACCGGCGGAGGCCCCCGGCGCGCTACCCGCCGAAGGCCACCTTCGCCTCGCCGGAGCAGCGGTCCGTATCCGTGTCGCACAGCTTGTACGTGTACGAGGGGCGGTGACGGCCGGTGATCAGGTCGGTGAAGCGCCCGGTGTTCGGGACGGTCGCCACAGTCCTGCCGTCCCGGAGGACCCGGACCTTCGCCGTCGTCGCCCCGTTCCACGTGAGGTCGGCGGTGCGCAGCAGCTTGCCCGGGCCGGCCGTGGCGGCCAGCTCGAAGCGAGCACCGACCCTGACCTTGACGATCCGGCCGGGCGCGGTCTTCGTACCGAAGTACGCGTAGGCGCCCTGCGGGTCGATCACGCCGGAGATCAGCGCGTCCTCGTTCTCGCCGAGCAAGGCGTACCCCGTGGCCTCGAAGCGGTCCAGGTCGACGGTGACGACCCGGCCGGGCAGCGCCAACGTGCCGAAGGCCGCGAACCGGCCCCCGGGGTCCATGACGGCCGAGAAGAACGCCCCGCCGCCCGAGGGGGTGAGGGCCGCGTCCCGGGTGAAGGACTCCAGGTCCACCCGGACGATCTTGCCTCTGCTGCCCTCACCGGTACCGAAGTAGGCGTAGCCGTCGTCGGGGGCGATGACCGCCGAGCGCAGTGGCCCCTCTCCCGACGGGAGGACGAGCGAGCCGACCTCCTTCATGGCCGCCAGGTCGATCTTGACGACGCGGCCCTGCGGGCTGGTCACCGTACCGAAGTAGGCGAACCCGCCCCTGGAGTCGATGACCCCGGCGTCGAGGTAGTCGTCCCCGGCACCCAGCGTGACGGCCCCGACGCGGGTGAACGTGGCCAGATCCACCTTGACCAGCCGCCCCGGGTTGGTACCGGTCCCGAAGTAGGCGTACTTGCCCGAAGGGTCCATGAGGGCCGAGCGGATGTTCCGCTCACCCTCACCGAGGACCAGGATCCTGTCGAGCGTGAACGTCGCCAGATCGACGCGGATGACGCGCCCCGGGTCGGCGGCCGCGGCGAAGTACGCGTACTTCCCGGCCGGGTCGATGACCGCGTCCTGGAGCAGCTTCTGGCCGATCCCCACCGACAGTGTGCCGACCTTCTTGAACGTCTTCAGGTCGACCTTGGTGATGTAGCCGGGCAGGGGGTCCATGGCGTTGTCACTGCCGAAGTAGGCGTAGCGGCCCGCGGGGTCCACGGCCGCGGCATGCAGTTCGTGCTGCAGGCTCATCGTGCTCAGGGCACCGGTGCGGGCGGGAATGGGAGCACCGCTGCCGTGCACGCGCACAGTGTGCACGAGGCCCGCGGCATCGTGGCGGAGGACGATCTTCCCGTCCTGACCGGTCCTCTCGGTCGGCCGGAAGGTGAGGGCGAGGGTGCAGTGCTCCTTGCGCCTCAGCCGGAACGGCGGCTTGCCGCAGGTGCCCGGGCCGGCCACGAACGCGCCGTCGTGGTCGGTGACGCGGACGACGGTGACGGGCTTGCTGCCGAGGCTGGTGAGGGTGACGGCGACGGGCCCGCCGGTGGTGCCGATGGGCACGGTGCCGAAGTCGGCGTCCTCCGGGGTGACGGAGAGGACCTTGCCCGGCCGGGCCGGAAGGCGGATGTCGGCGGTGGTGGTGGCCGCCTCGGTGACCGTCACCTGGGTCTTCGTAGTGGTGTAGGCGGGGGACGACGTCGTCAGGGTGTAGTCGCCGACGGTGGCGAGCAGCGTGTAGCGGCCGCTCGGTCCGGTCGTCTCGGGCAGACCCACCGGCCCCACGGCAGTGGCGATGTGTACGGTCGCGCCTTCGACCGGTTCGCCGGTCGCCGCGTCGGTGACCGTCCCGCTCAGGGAGCCGGTGGTGCCGCGCGGGGCCTTTTCGACGGCCGCGTGGATGTCCAGCCGGCCCTGCCCGTAGACGTTGTTGTTCTCCGCGGTGCCACCGCAGGAGACGTCCGGGACGTCGACGGCTGTCTCGTCCAGGAGCCGCCGCGTCGCGTCGATGTTCCGCGCGACCGCCGGGGCGGCCGACCACAACAGTGCGATGGCGCCCGCCACATGCGGTGCGGCCATCGACGTACCGCTGCCGACGGCGTACTTGCCGCCGGGGTAGGTGGACCGGATGGCGACCCCGGGCGCCGACACGTTCGGCTTGATCAGGTCGTCATCGAACTCGGAGGGGCCGCGGCTGGAGAAGGAGGCGACGACGCCGTCGGCATCGAAGGCCCCGACTCCGTAACTCTCCTTCACGTTCGCCGGATTGGCGTCGGTGCCGCAGTCCGGGCCCTCGTTCCCGTTGGAGAAGACCGGGAATATCCCGGCCGCCACCCACGCCTGCACGGTCTGCTGAAACCACGGGTCGGCCCCGACATTCGCGTTGCCCCACGAGTTGTTCACGATGTGCGGCCGCAGTTCGGGGCGCGGGTTCCTGTTCCGGGAGTCGGTGGGGGCGAGCATGAACTGGCCTGCGGCCAGGAGCGCGCTCTGTGTGCAGGTGCTGGAGGAACAGCCCTTGGCGGCTATCCACTTGGCGCCGGGCGCCACACCGACGTGATTGCCGGTGCCACCGTCGCCGACCATGGTGCCGACGGTGTGGGTGCCGTGCCCGACGTTGTCGCAGGGCGTGGAGACAACGATGCCGCAGCTTACGGTGGGGTCGTACCAGTTGTAGTCGTGGGTGAAGGTGCCGTCGCCGTTGTTCCCCCGGTACTGCTTCACCAGCGCCGGGTGGTCGTACTGCACGCCGGAGTCGATGCTGCCGACGACGATGCCCTCACCCGTGGCCTGGTAGTCCTTCCACACCCGGGGTGCGCCGATGCGGTCCACGCCCCACTCGACGTCGTCCACGGCCGGCTCGTCCTGCGCTGCCTTGATCTCCGGCAGGGCGTACGTCCGGTCGCCGGTGACCCGGGCCACCTCCGGCAGGGCGGTGATGCGCTTCAGCAGCTTCGCGTCGCCCTTCACCTCGACGGTGTCGGCGATCCAGAAGGGCTTGTACGTGGCACCCGCGTCCCGCAACACGTCGATCAGGGCGTCCTGGCTGGTCCGGGCGGTCTCCCGGAGGCGGCTGCTCACCTCGCGCCCCTGCCGCGCCCAGTCCTTGATCTTCGCTGCGCCCTTGAGATCCGCCTCGTCCCGGAGATAGACCCAGAAGGTGGAACTCCCGCCGTCCGCGAGGTCGTTGGTCAGGGCGCGCTCGACGGTCGGCCGGGCGGTGCCGCTCGCGGGTGCGGCCTGGGCGCTCGTGGCGGCGGGGAGTCCGGTCGCCGCGAGACCCACGGCGAGCAGGAGGCCCCAGGCGCGTCGCGGTCTGCCTTGTCTCGGTGTCATGGAGAGGTGAACCCTTCCTGGTAGGGGTGGGTTTGCGGTCCGGCCTTCCCCGCGCCCCGGTCAGCGGCGCAGCGTGTAGGTCCGGACCACGGTCTGCTGGGTGCGGCTGCCTGCGTCGTCCGCGGCGGTGGCCCGGAGGGTGACGTGCTCGGCGCCGGTGCGCGGGTGGTGCAGGACGGCAGTGGCCGATCCGTCGCCGCGCACGTGCGGCCGTACGGAGCCGGTCCGGGTCGCGCCGTCGTCGTAGGACGCCTCGACGCGCATTCCTGTGACGCGCGGGCCCGTGCAGCCGTCGGGGCGCAGGGTACTGGCGCGTACGGGAAGGGCCCGGCCGGCACGGGCGGTGTTGTCGCCGTCGACGCCCGGGGCGGAGCCGAAGAGGATCACCGGCAGGACGGCGCACGGGTGGTCCGGGCCGTAGACCTCGGCGCAGCCGGGTGCGGTGGCGCCGGGCCGCGGGTCCGCCGAGCGGAAGGTGCACGTGGTGTCGGTGCGGGTGCCAGAGGTCTCCAGGGCGTTGGTGCGGCGGAGGACGCCGAGCGAGGTGAGCGGTGTCCGGTGCGTGACACCCTGGACGTCCCCGGCGCACGCCGCGAGCGTGGAGCGGGCCGGGGCGCCCGCGTGATCGACGCTCAGGGGCAGGGTGTCGCTGCCGGAGGCCCCCTGGCTGTGGGCGGCGAGCCGGGTCACGTCGAGCAGTTCCCGGTCGAGCCGCCCGGAGGCCGGCCCCTCCCCCGCGCTGTCCGGGATGACGTGGGTGTCGCCCGAAGGCTCCTGCTCGGTACGGAAGCCGGTGGCCGTGCCCGCGACCGGCTCGGGGTCGACCGGGACGCGCCCGTCGGTGTCGGTGGCGACAGTGACCGCGTCCCCGGTGACGAGGGTGACGGTGTCGCGGGGCGCGTCTCCGTGCGCGGCGGGGGCCGTACGGACGGCGACGGGCGCCGCCCCGGCCGCCCGCCCGGCGAGCACGGGCGCGAGGAGCGCGAGGGCGAACCGGGCGGCCAGGGGGGGGGGG
>NZ_JBMNDO010000081.1:0-37776 GCF_052542855.1 Streptomyces sp. SAS_281 | reverse complement strand
CGGACGGACTCGTTTTCGAGTCCGTCCGGGCCATTCGCCGTGTGCGGGACCGCGCGGAACCTGGCGTGATTACGCCCCTGTCCTATGCCGTCACCGGGGCCGTGTGCCGTTACGAGGGCTGAGTCAGCGCCCGGTACAGCAGGGGGGCCACCTGCTCGATCTGCCAGTGCCGTGCGCCGTACCCGGCGAGCGCGGACTCCACCGTTTCCGGCGTCGGGTGCTTCGGCGGCTCCCAGCAGACCCGGCGCACCGTGTCCGGCGTGATCAGGTTCTCCTGCGGCAGGTGCAGCCGCTCCGCGAGCGCGGACACCGCGGCGCGGGCCGCCGAGAGCCGGGCGGCGGCGGCCGGGTCCTTGTCGGCCCAGGCGCGCGGCGGCGGCGGTCCCGCGAGGGTCTGCCCGGGCTGCGGCAGCTCCGTGTCGGGCAGCGCCTTGGCCCGGTCCACGGCGGCCTGCCACTGCTCCAGCTGGCGCCGGCCCATGCGCGGGCCGAAGCCGGTGAGGGCGGTCAGCGCGTGCGTGTTGGCGGGGAGCGCGAGCGCGGCCTCGATGATCGCCGCGTCCCCGAGGACCTTGCCGGGCGAGATGTCGCGCCGCCGGGCGATCTGGTCCCGGGTGTTCCACAGCTCCCGGACGACCGCCATCTGGCGGCGCCGGCGGACCTTGTGCATCCCGGAGGTGCGGCGCCACGGATCCTGGCGCGGGGGGGAGGGCGGCGCCGAGGCGATGGCGGAGAACTCCTCCTGGGCCCACTCCAGCTTGCCCTGCCGGTCGAGCTCGTCCTCCAGGGCGTTGCGCAGGTCGATGAGGAGCTCGACGTCGAGCGTGGCGTAGCGCAGCCAGGGCTCGGGCAGCGGGCGGGTGGACCAGTCGACGGCGGAGTGCCCCTTCTCCAGCGAGTAGCCGAGGACGTTCTCGACCATGGCGCCGAGGCCGACGCGCGGGAAGCCGGCCAGCCGTCCCGCGAGCTCGGTGTCGAAGAGCCCGGTCGGCATCATCCCTATCTCGCGCAGACAGGGCAGGTCCTGCGTCGCCGCGTGCAGGATCCACTCGGTGCCGCGCAGGGCCTCGCCGAGCCCGGACAGGTCGGGGCAGCCGACGGGGTCGACGAGCGCGCTGCCCGCCCCGTCACGGCGCAGCTGTACGAGGTAGGCGCGCTGTCCGTAGCGGTAGCCGGACGCCCGCTCGGCGTCCACGGCCACCGGGCCCGAGCCCGCGGCGAAGGCCGCGATCACCCCGGCCAGGGCTTCGTCGGAGGCCACCACCGGCGGAATGCCCTCGCGCGGTTCGAGCAAGGGGATCGGCGCCGGGGCGACGTCGTCCGGGGGAGCGCCCCCGGTGGTTCGCAGTGATGTGTCTGCTGCGGTCTCTTGGGCGTCGGTCACGTGTCAAGGGTATCTGTGTGTGCGCGACGCCCGCCGACGGAACGTTCCGCCGGCAGGCGCCGATGCACGTAATCCAGCCGGTTCCGTACGTCATGCACCGGCCGGGGCGGAGAGTCAGTGGATGATGCCCGTCCGCAGGGCCACCGCGACCATGCCGGCGCGGTCGCCGGTGCCCAGCTTGCGGGCGATGCGGGCGAGGTGGCTCTTCACGGTCAGGGCGGACAGCCCCATGGAGACGCCGATGGCCTTGTTGGACTGGCCTTCGGCGACGAGCCGCAGGACCTCCACCTCGCGGCCGGACAGTTCGCGGTAGCCGCCCGGGTGGCTCGGGGCGCCGGGGGGCCGGCGGTGCATACGGGCGGCGGTGGCGCCGATGGGGGCGACGCCGGGACGGGCCGGGTGGCCGATGTTGGTACGGGTGCCGGTGACCACGTAGCCCTTGACGCCGCCCGCGAGGGCGTTGCGCACGGCACCGATGTCGTCGGCGGCGGACAGGGCGAGACCGTTGGGCCAGCCGGCGGCTCGGGTTTCGGACAGCAGGGTCAGCCCGGAACCGTCGGGCAGGTGGACGTCGGCTACGCAGATGTCGCGCGGGTTGCCGACGCGGGGACGGGCCTCCGCGATGGACGACGCCTCGATGACGTCACGAACTCCGAGAGCCCACAGATGGCGGGTGACGGTGGAACGGACGCGCGGGTCGGCCACGACGACCATGGCCGTCGGCTTGTTCGGGCGGTAGGCGACCAGGCTTGCGGGCTGCTCGAGGAGAACGGACACCAGGCCTCCTGGGGAGTGGCGGGACGGGCCGGCTCGGGGATGAAGCCGGGGCGAACCGTGCTTGAAGGGTCATTGACTCCTTCGGCAGCAGACCCCTGCTCCTTTAGGGGAAGATCACGATTTGTTGAGTAACAATTCGGGCAAATGGGGTTCTCAGTCGATTCCGGAGAGCGTTTTCCGCTGGCTGAAAGTGATCGCATGACGTGGCGTCACGGAGAACGGGGCGGCCCGGAGGCCGCCCCGTTCGCACCGGTCACGGCACCGGTCACGGCGCCTGCGGGCCCCGGCGCTGTGGGAGCGTGACCACCGCCGCGTCGAGCGGGCCGGACGGCGGCAGGCCCGCGATCTGGCAGAGCAGGTCGCCCCACGCGACCAGGTGCGCCGCCGCGTCCGGTGCGCCGCCCAGGCCCTCGCGCGGGGTCCAGGAAGCCCGGATCTCGATCTGCGTCGCGGGGCGCCGGGTCTCCAGCGCGCCGAAGTAGTGCGAGCCCGCCATCGTGACGGTCCCGCCGGCTTCCCCGTAGAAGAGACCGCGGGCCTCCAGCGCGCCGGTCAGCCAGGACCAGCAGACCTCGGGAAGCAGCGGGTCGGCGGCCATCTCCGGCTCCAGCTCGGCGCGGACCAGGGTCACCAGCCGGAAGGCCCCCTGCCACGCCTCGTGGCCGGCCGGGTCGTGGAGCAGGACGAGCCGGCCGTCGGCGAGGTCGTCCTCGCCGTCGACGACCGCCGCCTCCAGCGCGTACGCGTGCGGCGCGAGCCGTTTCGGCGGACGGGTCGGCTCCACCTCCAGCTCGGGACGGAGCCGCGCCGCGCGCAGCGCGTCCACCGCCGAACGGAACGCGGGCGGGACGGCACCACCCTCCGCGCCGTCCGTGCCGTCAGCGCCATCGGATTGACCGGAGATGTGTCCCTGAGCCGCAGCCATGCGGGGAAGAGTAGGCGGAACGGGAGCTCCGCGCGCGGAAGGACACCCGTGCGGGGCAGGGCTCGTTGTCCACGCGTGCGAAGATTCTGTGCGTGAGTGCCAACGACCGCCCCTCCGGGCAGCAGACGAAGACTTCCGCCACGTACGACTCGGCGTTCCTCAAGGCGTGCCGGCGCGAGCCGGTCCCGCACACGCCGGTCTGGTTCATGCGCCAGGCGGGGCGCTCGCTGCCCGAGTACCTGAAGGCGCGCGAAGGCATCCCGATGCTCCAGTCCTGCACGATGCCGGAGCTCGTCGCCGAGATCACCATGCAGCCCGTCCGCCGCCACAAGGTCGACGCCGCCGTCTACTACAGCGACATCGTCGTCCCGCTCAAGGCGATCGGCATCGACCTGGACATCAAGCCCGGCGTCGGCCCGGTGATCGCCGAGCCGATCCGCACCCGCGCCGACCTCGCCCGGCTGCGCGACCTGACCCCCGAGGACGTCCCGTACGTCACCGAGGCCGTCCGGCTGCTCACCGCCGAGCTGGGGGAGACCCCGCTGATCGGCTTCGCGGGCGCGCCGTTCACCCTCGCGAGCTACCTCGTGGAGGGCGGGCCCTCCCGCAACCACGAGCACACCAAGGCCATGATGTACGGCGACCCGGAGCTCTGGGCCGACCTGCTCGACCGGCTCGCCGAGATCACCGGCGCCTTCCTCAAGGTCCAGATCGAGGCCGGCGCCTCGGCCGTCCAGCTCTTCGACTCCTGGGTCGGCGCCCTGGCCCCCGCCGACTACCGGCGCTCCGTGCTGCCCGCCTCCGCGAAGGTCTTCGACGCCGTCGCCGCGTACGACGTCCCCCGCATCCACTTCGGCGTCGGCACCGGCGAACTGCTCGGTCTGATGGGCGAGGCCGGGGCGGACGTCGTCGGCGTCGACTGGCGGGTGCCGCTGGACGAGGCCGCGCGCCGCGTCGGCCCCGGCAAGGCGCTCCAGGGCAACCTGGACCCGGCGGTGCTGTTCGCGCCGACCTCCGCGGTGGAGGCCAAGACCCGGGAGGTGCTGGACGCGGCCGCCGGCCTGGAGGGCCACATCTTCAACCTGGGCCACGGCGTGATGCCGAACATGGACCCGGACGCGCTCTCCCGCCTCGTCGAGTACGTCCACACCAGCACCGCCCGCTGAACCGACGCGGAGGCGGGCGCCGCTCAGTCGGTGCCCGCCTTCCGCAGTACCGACACGGTCTTGCGGGCCGCCACCAGGACCGGGTCCCAGACCGGTGAGAACGGCGGGGCGTAGCCCAGGTCCAGGGCGGTCATCTGCTCCACGGTCATCCGGGCGGTGAGCGCCACCGCCGCCACGTCGACCCGCTTCCCGGCGCCCTCGCGGCCCACGATCTGCACGCCGAGGAGCCGGCCCGTGCGGTACTCCGCGAGCATCTTCACCGTCATCGGCCGGGCGTCCGGGTA
The DNA here is from genome assembly GCF_052542855.1 of Streptomyces sp. SAS_281. NCBI lineage: Bacteria > Bacillati > Actinomycetota > Actinomycetes > Kitasatosporales > Streptomycetaceae > Streptomyces > Streptomyces sp. SAS_281. Next base: position 33,240 of record NZ_JBMNDO010000081.1, on the reverse strand, counting down.
GTAGCCCGCCCGGCTGGTCGACTCGATCGTCGCCGTGACGTACCGCAGGCCCACCGCCCGGGCGTCCTTCTCGCGCAGCCCGGTCCGGGCGATCTCCAGGTCGCACACCTTGCTCACCGCCGTGCCCACCACACCGGGGAAGGTGCCGTAGCCGCCCCCGACGTTGGAGCCGATGACCTGGCCGTGCTTGTTGGCGTGGGTGCCGAGCGCGATGTGCCGGGTGTGGCCCGCCACCAGGTCCATGACCTCCACGCAGTCGCCGCCCGCCCAGATGTCCTCGTGGCCCTGGACCCGCATGGCCAGGTCGGTGAGCAGCCCGCCGTGCGGTCCGAGCGGCAGCCCGGCCTCCCGGGCCAGGGCCGTCTCCGGCCGGACGCCGATGCCGAGCACCACCACGTCCGCCGGGTAGGACGCGTCGTCCGTCACGACCTCGGAGACCCGGCCGTCCGGACCGGTCCTGATCCCGGTGACCTCCGCCCCGTTCACCGTGGTGATGCCGAGTCCGTCCATGGCGTCGTGGACCATGCGCCCCATGTCGGGGTCGAGCGTGGCCATCGGCTGCTCGCCGCGGTTGAGGACGGTCACCTCGTAGCCGCGCTTCAGCATCGCCTCGGCCATCTCGACGCCGATGTACCCCGCGCCGACGACGACCGCGCGCCGGCCCTCCGTCCGCTCCAGGGTGTCCAGCAGTGCCTGCCCGTCGTCCAGGGTCTGCACCCCGTGCACCCCGGCCGCGTCCATGCCGGGCAGGTCCGGGCGCACCGGGCGGGCCCCGGTGGCGATCACCAGCTTGTCGAACCCGGTCCAGTACGCCTCGCCGGACTCCCGGTCCAGGGCGCGCACCCGCCGCCCCGCCACGTCGATTCCGGTGACCTCGGTGCGGGTGCGCAGGTCGATGTCGCGGGCCCGGTGCTCCTCGGGGGTACGGGCGATGAGGTCGTCCCGGTCGGTGACGTCTCCGCCGACCCAGTACGGGATGCCGCACGCGGAGTACGAGGTGAAGTGGCCCCGCTCGAAGGCGGTGATGCTCAGCTCGTCCGGGCCCTTGAGCCGCCTGGCCTGGGGCGCGGCGGACATCCCCGCCGCGTCCCCGCCGATGATCACCAGTCGTTCCGCCGCCATGCCGGTACCTCCGAAGCCTCTGCGAAAGCACCCACGCTACGGCGCGGGCCGGACCGGCGGCGTACTCACTCGCCCTTCGCGCCCCGGCGGCGGCGCAGCAGCCGCCACAGCGCGGCCAGGACGGCCGCCACCCCGAGGAACGGGGCCGCGGCGCCGATCGCCATCGCCAGCCAGCGCAGCATCGTCACGAAGGCGTGCCAGCCCCCGGCGACGGCGTCCGGGAAGCCCGGGTCGTCGTCGGCCGCCTCGGCCGCCGTCTCCGGTTCGACCAGGTCGAGCGTGATGGTCGCCAGCGTCGTACGGTCCTTGAGCGAGGCCTGCTGCGCGAGCAGCGACTCCAGCTCCGCCTGACGGCTGCTCAGTTCGCCCTCCAGCGTGACCACATCGGCCAGCTTGCCGGCCCGGTCCATCAGCTTGCGGACCCGTGCCACGCTCGCCCGCTGGGTGGCGATCCGGCTGTCGATGTCCACGACCTGGTCGGTGACGTCCTTGGCCGCCGAGGTGCGCGAGACCAGCTTGCCCGTCCCCGACAGCTCCCGCAGCACCTCGTCGTACGCGTCCTGCGGGACGCGCAGCACCAGGTGCGAGGAGTCCCGTGCGGAGCCGATCCGCTCGGTGGTCTCCTTCTCGACCAGCCCGCCCGCGCCCTGCGCCGCCGTACGGGCCTGCGCGGCCGCCTTCGACGCGTCCTTCACCTCCACGGAGAGCTCGGCGGTGCGGATGACGTGCGTCGCCACCGGTTTCGGGTTCTTGCGCGGCTGGGCCGAATCGGCCGCCGGCGCCCCGGCCTTGCCGCCCTCGGCCTGCCGGCGCTGGGGCGCGGCGACGCCCCGGTCGGCGGTGCTGCTCGAATTGTCGCCGGACGCGCCGCAGCCGCTCAGTACGAGCACGGCGGCCAGCAGCACGGCGGCCGGACCGCACACGCGCCGGCCGGTGCGGACCAGAGGTGTTCCTCGCATAAGTGTCCCCCCAGGACGGGTGATCGATGGCGTGGGTGAGACGTAGGAGAGGGTGCGGACGGACCCGGGAAACCGGTTTCGAACAGGTCACGGTCGGGACTCGGAACCGGTTTGAGAGAGTGGAGCCATGCAGCCATCCACACACCGCGCTGACCGGGCCGCCCGCCATGTCGTCGTCATCGGCGGCGGCATCGCCGGACTCGCGGCCGCCCACCGGCTCGTCGGCGCCGGGCTGAGGGTCACCGTCCTGGAGGCGACCGACCGGCTCGGCGGCAAGCTCATGACCGGCGAGGTCGCCGGCGTCCGGGTCGACCTCGGCGCCGAGTCCATGCTCGCCCGCCGCCCGGAGGCCGTCGGCCTGGCCCGCGCCGTGGGCCTCGGCGACCGCCTCCAGCCGCCCGCCACGGCCACCGCCGCGCTGTGGACGCGCGACGCGCTGCGCCCGATGCCCAAGGGTCACGTGATGGGCGTCCCGGGCGATCCGTCCGTCCTGGGCGAGGTGCTGTCGGCCGAGGGGCTCGCCCGGATCGCCGAGGACCGCGAGCTGCCCCCGGTGGCCGTCGGCGAGGACGTCGCCGTCGGCGCGTACGTCGCGGACCGGCTGGGGCGGGAGGTCGTGGACCGCCTCGTGGAGCCGCTGCTCGGCGGGGTGTACGCGGGCGACGCCTACCGGATCTCGATGCGCGCCGCCGTACCGCAGCTCTTCGAGGCCGCCCGGGAAGGCGGCTCCCTGCTCGACGGGGTCACCCGCCTCCAGGAGCGCGCCGCCGCCCGGCAGCAGACCGGGCCCGTCTTCCAGGGCATCGAGGGCGGCATCGGCAGCCTCCCGGGAGCCGTCGCCGACGCCGTACGCACCGGAGGCGGCGAGATCCGCACCGAGACGCCCGTGCTGGGGCTGACCCGTACCGCCGACGGCTGGGACGTCCGCACGGACACCGGGGTCGTCCCCGCCGACGGCATCGTCCTCGCCGTCCCCGCCTGGTCCGCCGCCACGCTGCTCGCCTCCGAGTCGCCCGGCGCCTCGGCCGAGCTGGCGGGCGTCGAGTACGCGTCGATGGCGCTGGTCACCATGGCGTTCCGGCGCTCCGACGTGACCGGCACGGCCTTCGACGGGCGCTCCGGCTTCCTCGTACCGCCGGTCGACGGGCACACCATCAAGGCCGCCACCTTCTCCACGCACAAGTGGCAGTGGGTGGCCGACGCGGCCCCGGACCTGTTCGTGCTGCGCACCTCCGTGGGCCGGTACGGCGAGGAGGAGCACCTGCACCGCGAGGACGGCGAGCTCGTGGGCATCTCCCTGCGCGACCTCGCCGCCGCCACCGGGCTCACCGCCCGGCCGGTGGGGACCGAGGTCACCCGGTGGATCGGCGGCCTGCCCCAGTACCCGGTGGGCCATCTCACCCGGGTCGCCCGCATCCGCGACGAGGTCGCCAAGCTGCCCGCGCTGCGGGTGTGCGGCGCGGTCTACGACGGGGTCGGCATCCCGGCCTGCGTGGCGAGCGCCCACCGGGCGGCGGACGAGATCGCCGGAGATCTCACCGGCGATCCCACCGGAGAGATCATCGCCACGCCGACCCTGGTTCAGGGCACTCGGAGCGAGGCGGGACAATAGCCGTATGAGTGCTCCTGAGACTGCGACATCAAGCAAGGTTCCGAACGCCGGCAAGAAGGCCAAGGACCTCAACGACGTCATCCGCTACACCCTGTGGTCCGTCTTCAAGCTGCGCGACGTCCTGCCCGCCGACACGGACCGGGCGGCCGTGGCCGACGAGGTCCAGGAGCTGTTCGACCAGCTCGCCGCGAAGGACATCACCATCCGGGGCACGTACGACGTCTCGGGCCTCCGCGCCGACGCCGACCTGCTGATCTGGTGGCACGCGGAGACCGCGGACGAGCTCCAGGAGGCGTACAACCTCTTCCGCCGCACCCGGCTCGGCCGCCACCTGGAGCCGGTCTGGTCGAACATGGCGCTGCACCGCCCCGCCGAGTTCAACAAGTCGCACATCCCGGCGTTCCTCGCCGACGAGACGCCGCGCAACTACGTCAGCGTCTACCCCTTCGTGCGCTCGTACGACTGGTACCTGCTGCCCGACGAGGACCGTCGCCGCATGCTCGCCGACCACGGCAAGATGGCTCGCGGCTACCCCGACGTGCGCGCCAACACCGTCGCCTCGTTCTCGCTCGGCGACTACGAGTGGATGCTGGCGTTCGAGGCGGACGAGCTGTACCGCATCGTGGACCTGATGCGTCACCTCAGGGCCTCCGAGGCGCGGATGCACGTCCGCGAGGAGGTCCCCTTCTTCACCGGCCGGCGCAAGTCGGTCGCGGACCTGGTGGCCGGGCTCGCGTAGCGAACGGGCTTCCGACCACCCCAACCCGGAAGATCAGACGGCGGGCATACGGCACCTCGTGCCGCCCGCTGGTCCAGCGACACCGGGTTCGGCTCAGCGGTGCGGCGCGCTTCTCGCGCGCCGCACCGTTTGTCATTCGCGGGTGCCCAGCCGCTTCCGTACGCCCGGCCGGCCCGTGAGCGCGGCCCGCAGCGCCGGGTCGTCCACCGCGTCCACCCCGCGCACCGCGACCGCCACCAGCGTGTCTACCGTCGCGCCGTCCCCCGGCACCGCGCACGCCGCCAGCAGCCGTTGCCCGTCCGGGGAGGCCCAGGCACCGTAGGGGTGCGCCTCGACCCGGGCTATGGCCAGGCAGCCCAGGGTCAGCACGAGCGGCAGCGCGAACCACACCGGCATCGGGCCCGCACCCCCGCCGTCGGGCGCGAGCAGGGCCGCGGCGCCCAGCGCGGCCACCAGCAGCGCCGCCCCGCGCACCGCACGCACCGCCGAGGCGACGTCCGCCCCGCGCGGGACCGCCAGACCGGCCGCGACGAGCCGGTCGGCCACCGCCCGCACGGCGTCGGCGGCGGCGGCCGACGCGCGGACCGGCGCTATCGGCGACTGGCCCTCCGGCCCTATGGCGCGGATCACCGTACGTTCCACCTCGTCGCGGCCCTCGGGGTCCACGACCGTCGCCCACCCGGTGTGGGCCAGCAGCAGCCGGCGCCGCACATGCATCGAGACCAGTGCCAGGTCGGCGACCCGGCCCGGCCCGCCTGCCAGGAACGCCGCCTCGTACAGGGTGAGTTGCCGTCCGCGACCGTCGGTCGCGCTCACCGGCCGCCGGGCCGCGCGGGCCCCCGCGAGACAGAGCCGGGCGCAGGAAAGACCCGCCGCGACCCACGCGACCAGCAGCAGCAGAAACGGCACCATGCCGGATTTCTATGCCGGAACCGCCCGGGGCGCCATAGCTCGTCCAGCAGGTGGACGGCCGTCTCAGGAACTGCTGCCGCAGCTCGACCCGCCCCCGCAGCTGGAACCGCCGCCGCAGCTGCTGCCGCCCCCGCAGCTCGATCCGCCACCGCCGCAGCTGCTGCCGCCGCCACAGCTCGACCCGCCCCCGCAGCCCGGCCCCCCGCCTCCGCCGCAGCTGCTGCCCGAGGAACTGCCGCAGCCGCCGCCCGGGCTCGCCCCCGCGCACCACACGGCCGGTGCGACCAGCAGCGCCGAGGAGCCGTGCGGGGTGTACGAGGAGGTGGTGGGCCGGGTCCGGGCCGCCGCGATCAGGTGCGTCCGCAGCTCCGGGTCCGGGACGCCGCGCAGCCCCCGGGTCGCCACCAGGAACCCCGGGTCGGTCCGGTGGGCGTGCGCGGCCCCGAACTCCGCCGCCGCCCTGCGCCCCGCCCGGGTGATCCGGGACCGGGCCACCGCCGCGCAGACCAGGCCGGACACGAAGCCGACGACGACGGCCGGGATCATCGCCACCGCGAACGGGTAGCTCCAGCCGGCGCCGTCGTCGCCCTCCGTGAACCGGGCGATGGCCAGACCGATGGTGACCGGACCGGACGCGAGGCACAACAACGTCTGCAACAGGCCCCAGACACGCCACACGGCACTGGCGCGGGGCGGAGCCAGCAGTCCGCGCGCGGCGAGACCGTCACCGGTCTCCTGCACCGCGGGGTGCCGCATCACGGCCGCGCGCAGCATCGGCAGCGCCCCGCTCGGCGCGGCGGCCAGCTCGTGCAGCACCGCCCGCTCCACCGGGTCGTAAGCGACCGGCCGGAGCACGGCGACGATGCCGGGTCCGCCGACGGCCAGCCGGCCGTCCGCGTGCATGGCGGCCAGCGCGGTGTCGACCACCCGCCCGGGTCCGCCGTTCAGGAACGCCACTTCGTACAGGTCGTGCGCCGGACCGCCCACCCCCCGGCGGGAGCGGGCCAGGCCGAAGATCAGCACGGTGAACGAGGCGATCACCGCGAGCGTGAGGAACACCAGCATCCCGTCCATGCCCGTCACCGCCCCACCAGCACGGAGCGGGCCGCACGGGCCAGCCGCGTCGCGCGCCCGGGCGGCCGGGGCGCGGCCCGGTCCCGCCACCAGCGCGTCAGCCGGCGCCGGGCCGCGTCGTCCTCGGGGCGGCCCGCGATGAGCAGGTGCTCGGCGAAGTCCAGGGCGTCGCGCCGGTACCCCGACGCCATGGGCCGCGCCCCGGCGTACGCGAGGAACGCCGCCCGGTAGCCGGCCCCCAGGATGTCCGGCAGCTCGGGCGCCACCTTGGCCACGACATCGGCGCGCTTCGCGGCCAGGGCGCGGCTCTGCACCCGGAGCCGGCGCGGATCGAACCCCTGCGGCGCGGGCGTGCCGGCGACCAGCGCGGACAGCAGCGCGGTCTGCGCGACCGCGACGCCGTCCCGTACGGACTCCGCGACGGCCGTGGCCGGCGGGACCTCCGGGGGCGCCCAGGCAGGCGAGGCACCCCCGCCCTTCTCCAGCACCCCCCGGATCGCGTCCAGTTCGCCCGCCAGCTCACCGGCGGGCGGGAACGCGTCGTCGCGCTCCAGCAGGACCCCCGGCGGGTCCACCCGCGACCGCAGCTCCGCCAGTACGTCGAGCACCGGAGCGGTCACCGGGTGGGCGTGCGTGTCGTGCCACACGCCGTCCTTCTCGACCCCGCCCGCCACATGCACGTACGCGATGGCCTCCACCGGCAGCTCGTCCAGCGCGACCGCCGGGTCCTCGCCCCGGTTCACCAGGTTGGTGTGCAGATTGGCCACGTCAATCAGCAGCCGCACCCCGGTCCGCTCGACCAGCTCCGCCAGGAACCGCCCCTCGGACAGCTCCTCGCCCGGCCAGGAGACCAGCGCCGCGATGTTCTCCAGCGCCAGCGGCACCGGCAGCGCGGCCTGCGCGATGCGCACGTTCTCGCACAGCACGTCCAGCGCCGCGCGGGTGCGCGGCACCGGCAGCAGATGGCCCGCCTCCAGGACCGGCGATCCGGTGCGCGCCCCGCCCGCCCGTACGAACGCGATGTGCTCGGTCACCAGCGGCGCGCCGAGCAGCGTGGCGCGGGCGGCGAGGTCCGCGAGCTTGCCGGGGTCGGGGCGGTCGGCGCCGCCGAGGCCCAGCGAGACACCGTGCGGCACCACGGTGACCCCGCGCTCCCGCAGCCGTACCAGGGAGTCCGGAAGGTGGTCGGCGCAGAGGTTCTCCGCGACCGCCTCCACCCAGTCGATCCCCGGCAGCGCCTCCACCTCGTCGGCGATCTCCGGCCGCCAGCCGATCCCGATGCCCAGCCGCATTCCGTCCCCCATGGTGCTTCCCCCTCGCTTCGTGCAGGGGTGATGGCCCCCGAGCGCGGCCCTGAATCCGGAAGGGGGGACGTTCAGAGCTTCATTTGAGGTTCCGCCGGTCTCAACGCCGCAGCGCCGGGTGGTCGGCGACCACCGTGCACGAGCCCGGGGCGATCTCCGTGAAGCCCGCGTCCCGTACGACCGGCAGCCCGCTCACCGTCAGCTCCGCCCAGCGGCCCGGCTCCGCCGTGGCCACCGAGAGCGGGAAGCCCGCCTCGCGCCACGCCTTGCGCTCGGTCTCCGTCAGCTCCCACCAGGCGAGCTGCGCCCCGTGCCCGACCTGCGCCATCTCCTTGCCGGCCGACATGCCGAGATCCGGGTTGAGCCAGAGCACCGGGTGCGCCGGGTCGGGCGCGGCCGGCGGTTCCGGGTCGTCCAGGTCGGTGCCGGAGACCTGGAGCTTGGCCAGCTCCTTCGGCCAGCCGTCCAGGGGCACCGGCGGGAAGACCCGCACCTCCGCCGCCTCGCCCGTCACCGTGATCCCGGGCAGCGCGGACGCCTTGCGCCACTCCGCGCCCCGGGCCCGCCGGACCACCTTGCGGATGCGGGCGTCCTGCCAGTCCCGCATCACCCGCGCCCACTCGCCCTCGCCCACCGACCGCTCGTCGGACAGCATCACGAGCACCGCGCGGGCGGCCGTGCGCAGGGCGTCGGTGCGGGCCGGCGGCGCGGCCTTCTCGATGTGCACCACCAACGGCAGGACGTACTGCGGTGCTTCGTCCCGGTCCGTCCGCTCGGACCGGAAGGGGCTGTCGACGGGCACGGCGGCCGGCTCGGCGGAAGGGGGCGCGGGGATGTCGTTGCTGCTCACCCACCCAGTCTGCCAGCCGCCCCGGACACCGTTCTTGGCGGAACGGAAGGCTCCGGGCGAGGATGCCGCTATGAAGAGCGATCTCTTTTCCAGTGAGCACATGGCGGAGCAGGCGACCGTCCCCGGGATGACCCTGCAGAACGCCAAATCCATCAAGTACGCGGTCAACGGGGAGATGCACGCCCGCCAGGGATCGATGGTCGCCTTCCGCGGGGACCTCCAGTTCGAGCACAAGAGCCAGGGCATCGGCGGCCTGCTCAAGCGGGCGGTCACCGGCGAGGGGCTGCCGCTGATGGCCGTGCGCGGCCAGGGCGAGGCGTGGTTCGCGCACGAGGCGGCGAACTGCTTCATCGTGGAAATGGAACAGGGCGACGCGCTCACCATCAACGGCCGCAACGTCCTGTGCTTCGACGCGTCGCTCTCGTACGAGATAAAGACCGTGAAGGGTGCCGGGATGACCGGCGGCGGCCTCTTCAACAGCGTCTTCACCGGCTACGGCAAGCTGGGCCTGATGTGTGACGGGTATCCCATCGTCATCCCCGTCACCCCGCAGCAGCCGGTGTTCGTGGACACGGACGCCGTCGTCGGGTGGAGCGCCCAGCTGAACACGTCGCTGCACCGCTCGCAGAGCGTCGGCTCGATGATCCGGGGCGGTTCGGGCGAGGCCGTCCAACTGCGCCTGGACGGACAGGGCTTCGTGATCGTACGGCCCAGCGAGCTGAAGCCCGAGAAGGCGTCCTCCCACTGAGCACCGGCGCGGAGGTCCTGCGGCTGCGGGGAGCCGGCCGGCGCTACGGACTCACCGGCCCCTGGGTGCTGCGCGGGGTCGACCTGGTCCTGCCCGCGCGCGCCCTCGTCCGCGTCGAGGGCGCCAACGGCACCGGCAAGTCGACCCTGCTGCGGCTGCTGGCCCGGATCGACGCCCCCTCCGAGGGCCGGATCACGGGCCGGCCGCGCACGGCGTACGTCCCCGAGCGGTTCCCGGCGGCCCTGCCGTTCACGGCTGCGGGATATCTCGTCCACCTCGGTCGCGTCCACGGGCTGCGCGCCTCCGAGGCGGCCGACCGGGCGGACCACTGGCTCACCCGGTTCGGCGCCGCCGCGCATGCCCGGACCCCGCTCGCCGAACTCTCCAAGGGCACCAGCCAGAAGGTCGCCGTCGCCCAGGCGCTCCTCGCCGAACCGGAACTCCTGGTCCTGGACGAGGCGTGGACCGGCCTCGACACCGACGCGCGCGACGTGCTGGACCGGGCCGTGGCGGAACGCGTCGCCGCCGGGGCGACGGTGGTCTACGTCGACCACGACCCGCGCCGGCTGGCGGGCTCGGTCGACGCGGCGTACCGGGTGGAGGGTCTTGGCCTGACCGCCGCCCCGCTCGCGACGGGCCTTGAGCCCCGCGTACGCATCGAGGCCACGGCCCCGCCGGGGACCCCGCTCCCGTCCGGACTGCCCGGGGCTCCCGCGTACACCCTGACTGACGACGGAACGGCCCGCCTCACGGTCCCGGCGGCACACTCCGACGCCCTGCTCGGCGCGCTGCTGTCGGCCCGGCCGCCGTGGCACATCGGGCGGGTGGAGCCGGTGCGGGGGACCGATGCGGGCGAGGGCGGCGACGAGGTTCGTACGCGTCCCGCACCGGTGTCCGGTGCGGGCAGTGCGGGCGACGAGGCCCGTACGCTCCCCGGCCCGGAACCCGAGCCGTATCGCTCACCCACCCTGGACGGGGATCCCGCACCATGACCGCGCTCATCCGCTACCAGGCCGCCCTGCTCGTCCTGTCCCAGCGCTGGCTGGCCCCGGCCCTCCTCTACCTGGCTTTCCTCGCCGTGGGCATCCGCTCCGGGCAGCCTGTCCTGGACTCGCTCGGCTACACCGCCGCCGGGATGCTCCCGGTCACCGCCTGGCTGGTGCGCGTCTGCGTCACGCAGGAGCCGGCCGCTGCCCGGACGGTCGTCGCGGCAGCGGCCGGCGGACAGCCCCGGGCCCATCTTGCGGCCCTGCTCACCGGGCTGGGCGGCGCCGCGCTGCTCGGCACCGCCGCCACCTCCGTGGTCCTGGCGATCAGCGACCCGTCCAGCACCGACCACTCGGTGCGGGTGCCCCTGCCGCCCGCCGGGGCCGCCGGAATCCTCGCCACCGCGTGCTGCGTGCTGCTGGGCGCGGCGGCCGGGGCGCTGTGCGGCCGGCCGCTGCTGCACGGGCGCGGCTGGTCGATCGCGGCGACCGTGCTCGTCGCGCTGCTGGCCCTGGTCACGGCCGGATCTCCCGCCAAGTACGCGGTGACGGACCTGGTCACCGGCTCGCTGACCGGTACGGTCCACGTACCGGTGCTTCCCCTCCTCGGGGCCGCCGCCGTGACGGCCGCCGTGTTCGCGCTCGTCTGCCGGCTCGCTTCGGTACGGGGCTGAGTAGGCTCGTACGTATGACTGAGGAATCGGGGCCCTACTGCGAGACGTCGCCCGCCGAGTCGCCGGAGCGGGCCGAGGGGCCGCCGTACGCCGAGTGCGTGCTGTGCCGGAAGCCGAGCGAATACGCCGAGTCGGTCAAGGGGATCACGCTGTGCCCGGTGTGCGAGTGGCAAGAGGCCCAGCGCACGGCCTGCTCCGGCTGAAGCGCCTCAGCCGGCCGCGATCAGCTCGGACACCTTGACGAAGCGGTAGCCGCGCTTCCGTAGCTCCGGCACGACCTGGCGGACCGCCTCGGCGGTGACCGGTGCCGCGCTGCGGGTGCAGTGCATGACGACGAGCGAACCGGACCGCACCCCGTCGAGCACCTGCTCGGCGACGGCGTCCGCGTCCGTCGCGAAGGCGTCGCCGCTGACGACGTCCCACTGCACGGCGGTCACCTTCTCCGGCCCGAGGGCGCGCAGCGTGTCGTCGTCGTAACAGCCGCCGGGGAAGCGGAAGTACGGCACGACATTGCGGGCGCCGGTCGCCCGGATCGCCCCGAAGGCCCGCCGGACCTCCGTGCGCACGGCGTCCTTCTCGACCGTCGGGAGTCCGTAGCAGGGCGTGGTGAAGGCGTAGTGACTGTAGGAGTGGTTGCCGATCTCGAAGAGGGGATCGGTGCCGATGGAGCGCGCCTGGTCCGGGTACTCCTCGGCCCAGCGCCCGGTCATGAACACCGTCGCGGGCACCTTCAGGCGGCGCAGCAGGGCGATCAGTTCCGGGTTGTCGAAGTGCTCACCGGCCGCCGCGCGCGGCCCCTCGTCGGCCGTCATGTCGGCGTCGAAGCTCAGCGCGACGATTTTCGCGGCGTGCTGCGGTCCGCGCTGGAAGACGGGGGTCAGGCCGCCGGGGCCGGGGGCCATGACGGGGGGCTTGTCGACGGGCTTCTCGGCACGCTTCCCGGCGACGGGGGAGGCGGGCGGCCGTTCGACGGCGGTACGCGTCGGCTGCGCCTGGCCGCAGCCGACGAGCACCGCGCCCAGAACACCCAGAACGGCCGCTTTATGTGTAAATCTGATCACTTCCGGACGCTAACCGATCGGCCGGAAGGGGTGCGGGCTGGCGCGCTAGACCGGCGGCGCCCCACGCAGATGGCGCATCAGCTGTTCCAGGGCCGCCCAGCCCTCGGCGGTCCCGCCGTCGCCGAGCGGGTAGTAATAGCCAGGCCGCCCGCCGGGGCCCAGCCGCACCGGCGCGTCCTTGAGCGGGGTCCGGGCGGCGGTGTCCCGGCCCACCTCGGTCACCTCGGCGGAGCCGAGCGCGAAGGCGTACGGGAGCGGGGGGCGTTCGAAGCGGGGCGGGGCGTTGAGGTCGCGGCGGCCGTGGCCCAGCTGGCAGAGCATGGTCCGCAGCCCGTGCCGGGTCACCAGCTCGTCGGCGAGCCCCGGCAGCGTGTCCAGGGCCGGTGCCTCGTCGGGGCCGTAGCCGAGGACGAGGGTGATGTCCTCCTCCACCCCGTCCGGGGTGCGGTTCACCTGGAGGGTGGCGACGGCGGGACGGTCCGGGGCGCCCACGGCCACCAGCCAGGTGGGTTGGGGCGCGCGCTCGTACGCCAGGTCGGTCAGCCGCCGCCGCGACCAGGTGAGCCCCGCCGGCTCCGACGTCCCCCAGCCGGCCGGGGGTGCGCCGGTCAGCGCCTTCCAGGCGGCTTCCAGGGCGCCGCCGAGCACCAGGTCGGCGGTGGGGCGGTGCACGGTCCGGAGCGACACGACGAGCTGCCGCTCACCGGTGGGCCCGGCCTCGGTGAACGCCTCCGCCACCGGGGTCTGCCCGTCCTCGCGCCGGTCGGGTGCGAACACGTCGTCCTGCCAGCGGAGTACGGCACCGGTCAGTCCGTCGTAGTAGCCGCAGCGCTCGTCCTGGATGACCCAGCGCGAGGAGGTGGACTGGAGCAGCAGCCGCGTGGGCAGCGAGAGCGTGCAGTGCGGCGGGGTGACGATCTGGAGCGACCGCTCGCTCTCCACGGTGGCCCGCAGCGCCTCCGTCAGCCAACTCGTCATGGGGACGACCGGGCGGTCCTGGAGGACGACGGCCGCCTTCTCGGTGAGCATGTCGACGGCGGGCTGTGCGGCGGCGGGGGAGGGCACGGCCGTGATGCCCGAGACGTCGACGGGGCTGGCGGCGCCGGTGGTGCCGGGGGCGTCGGCTGGCCAGACCCTGCCGCCGAGCAGCATGGTCAGCCGCGCGGCGAAGGCCCCGGCCAGCTCCTCGGCCCGCGGCACCCCTGCGGCGGCCCGCGCCTCGACCCACCACCAGGGCCCGTCTCCCTCCGGCTCGGCCTCCGCCCCGAGCAGCCGCACGGCTTCCCCGGGCACCTGGATCAGCAGCGGCACCTCGACGGACACGAGCGGCCGCCCCTCGTCGTCGCACAACTGCACGACGGCCCCCTCCCCGGTCGTCCCCACCCGCAGATCGGGCCCGCCGGCGAGCAGCCCGGCCAGCACACTGAGCGAGTCGGGCATGCGCCGGGTGAGAGCGACGACGTCCTGGGTCATGCGGGGGTCCTTCGGGGTCAGGGGGACGGGAGGTTCTGGCTAGCCAGGGGGCATCGGCTGTTCCGGCGCATCGCCGAACAGGTAGGCGTACATGTCCCGGAGATAGGCGTCCAGTGTCACCTTGTCGGGGAACTCGATGTCGGTCAGCCCCTCGTATTGGGCGGGCCCGAAGTCCTTGTCCGACATGATCTGCTCGAATCCCGTCCGGATCAGGTCCACATAGGAATCCTTGAAGCTCAGCAGGGTGCGCCGCAGGTGGCCGGTGTTCTCGTACCCCCGCTCAAGGTCCAGGTACACCCTGAAGAAGTTCCCGACGTGCGGGTCCAATGGGACTGCCCCTTCCATGCGCACCTACCGCGCCTGCCGCTGCGGCGGGATTACGTGAACCTCGGCGCCACGCGCAGCGAGCCATGCTTCGAGGTCCGCGCCGCCCACCTCCCGGGGCCCTTCGCCGCCGACCACGGTCACCGGCCCGAGGACCGTGCCGGTGAGTCGGCGTACGAGCGTGGCGTCGTCGACGGTGACCTTGAACGGGTTGTGCGACAGGACGGCGGCCGTCAGGTCCGCGCCTCGCAGGTCCACGTCGTACAGCGAGGCGCCCATGATGCGCGTCCCGCGAAAGCTCGCCCCCGAGGCGTCGACATCGTGGAGTGACGCCTTGACCATGTCGGCCCGGTCGAGCCGGGCGGACCGGAGCACGGCCCGGTCGAGCTTCGCCCGGACGAGGTCGGCGCCGGCCATGTTCGCCCCGGTCAGGTCCGCCCCGCTCACGTCCGCACGGTAGAGGCACACGCCCCCGAGCTCCACGCCTGCCAGCACCGCGTCGATGAGCCACGCGCCGGAGAAGTCGCCGTTCGTGAGATCGGCACCCCGGAAATCGTGCCCGACCCCGTACAGGGCGTAGCTCGTGTCATCGAGCCATTCCCGCAGCTGCTGCGCCGCCGCCGGGTCGGCGGGGAACGCGGCAGGCTGCCACGGGACCGGCTCGATGAATGGCAGCTCACTCACCGCGAGGCGCCAAACGACTCGCGGACTTTTGTCCGTACGCGCTCGTTGCCGACCGTCGCGAGGTACTCGCCGAATTCCCGGATCTCCGACCCCTCGGCCCGGTAGACGATCGTGACGGCGTGCTCCAGTGTGCGGGGCGAAGCGCTGACCCGTAGCACGCTCATGGCCAGGTCGACCGACGCGGGCACGTCGACGGGGGCGACGGAACACGCCAGGTCCACGAGCTGGGTGGCCAGGTCGAACCGCTGCTCCTCGCCGGCGGCCAGGGCGCGGACACCTCGGCCCACGACGTCCTGGATCTCATCCAGCGTGGCCCTGACCGTCGCGCTGTCGATCAGCTCGCCGAGCCGGTCCTCGAAGTACTGCGTGTCGGCGAGCCGCACGAGCGCCCGGAACGCCTCTCGGCGCAGCGCCGCCGTGCCCTTCTCCTCGATCTCGTAGCTGCTCACGTCCACGGCCAGCGCCAGTTGCGAGAACGTGCTGTCCACGGAGAACTTCCGGTCGATCGAGTAGTCGTACCAGGGGGTGCCTTCCGGGTCACCGGCAGCCCGGATCACCGCCTCGAACCCGGCCGCCTCGGCCTCTTCGGTCAGATCCCGGCATGCCAGAAACCGTTCCATGGGCGGGGCGCCGGGGTCGTTCATCACACGGATGAGCGCGGCGACGCGGTCGCGTTCCTGATCCAATCGATTCTCTTCTTCGAACTAATCCGGGGGCATCGGCTGTTCCGGCGCATCGCCGAACAAGTAGTCGTACATGTCCCGAAGGTAGGCGTGCAGTGTCGCCCGGTCGGGGAATTCGATGTCGGTCAGCCCCTCGTACTCGGCAGGCCCGAAATTCTCATCTGCCATTATCTGCTCGAACCCAGAGCGGATCAAGTCAACATAGGAATCACTGAAGCTCCACAATGTGGGCTTCAAGTCGCCCAGGATGTCATATCCGCGCTCAAGATCGAGTTGAGTTCTGAAAAAGCTTCTGAAGTCTGGGTCCGCTTGAATGGGCCCTCTCAAGGCCTACCCACTGTCGGTCGTCGCGGCGGGATCACCTGAACCTGCCCGCCGCGCGCGCTGATCCACGCCTCAAGTTCCGCACCGCCCACTTGGCGCGAGGAATCATCGCTGATGACGGTGATCGGTCCGAATACCGTGCCCGTCAAGCCGCGAAGAACCGTGGTTTCGTCGACCTTGATCTCGAAGTAGTTCTCCTTGACGATGGCATCGGACAGGTCGCTTCCCCTCATATCGGTGTCGATCAACTCCGCGCCGATGAAACGTGTTCCGCGGAAACTGGCTCCCCTTGCGTCCACGTCGGACAACGAGGCTCCGACCATGTCCGCCCCGTCGAGCACTGCCGAGCGGAGAACGGCCTCATCCAGGTTCGCCTTCACCAGGTCCGCTGCCGTCAGGTCCGCGCCCGTCAGGTCTGCCGACTGGAGATCGGCACGGTAGAAGGAGGCTCCGACGAGCCGTACACCGACGAGTACGGCGTCGGTGAACCAGCAATTCGAGAAATCCCCACCCGAGAGGTCCGCGCCCCGGAAGTCCCGCTCCATCCCGTTGAGGTTGAATTCCTCGGAGGCGAGCCACTCGCGGAGCTGCTTCACGGCCGCAGGGTCGACGGGGAATGCGGCCGGATTCCAGTTCTTACGGATACCAGATGACACGGTCTCCCCAACCATTGCTCTCGACGGCTGCCTTGACGCTGTCTATAGCTGCTTGATTTGCGTTCCGGACGTCAATGATGACGATGCGGCCGCGGACTTCGATCATCCGCCCCAGCTGCTTCTGGACCCAAGGACCGCCATTGGACGGGTCGTACGCGCCGTTGAACGGTTTCGACTTGTCACGCACGTTGTTGAAAGGCGGATAGTCGGAGTGGACGCCCTTGACGTCATAGTACTCGCCGGTGGTCTCGGAGTAGAAGTCACCCATGTCGGCATCATCCGGTCGCCGGATATCCTCCGGCAGGCGCCCGCTCTCCCGGAGATCGAGACCGACGCGGGCTTCATCCATCGACTTGTCGTCGACCTGGCCCTTGTGATCGGGATCGTGCTTCAAATGGTCGAACTCCTCCGGGGCTCGCTGTTCCACCTCGTCCAGGTGGCCCCAGTGGGCTGCCCGTTCCTCCGGTGTGAACGCGGGCAGCGGTTCGTTCGGGCGTTCGCCGCCCCCGTGCGCGCCCTCGGAAGGCCCGTCCCCGCCGCCACCGGATCCGTTGTCGCCCTCGCCGTGGCCACCGCCACCACTCGGCGTGCCGGTGTCGGAACCGCCGCTGTTGCCACCGCCGGTGTCGGTGTGCGACCCCGTCCCGGACTCACCGCCCGACCCCGTCGGATGCTCCGTCACATGCCCGCCCGGCGACGGAGACGTGTGGTGCGTCGTCCCCTCCGGCGAGGAATGCGGCGGCTTCGCCGAGTTCTCGACGCGGCTCGGGCCCCCCGCGCCCTCCAGGACCTTCTCCCGGTCCGGGACGCGCTCGTGAGTGTCCGGGAGTTCGTTCTTGTGGGGCTCCGGGACCGCATCGGTGTCCGGTACGGGGTTGCCGTGCTCGTCGCGGATGACCGCGTCGTCGCCGACGACGCGGGGGTTGCCGTTGTGGTCGGTGTAGTGGAAGCCGGGGGTCTCGGTCGTCGGGTGCGGGGCCGTGCCGGACGGGGCCGTACGGGCCATGTCGTCCACGCCCGCGGAGCCCGTCCTCAGGCTCTCCATCAGGTCGCCGACCTTGATCTTCGTGACGCCCGCCGCCTTGCCGAGGTAGCTCATCGGGTCGACCAGCGCGCCCGCCTTGCCCGCCACCGACGCCGCGTCCGCGACCACGCCCAGCTTGCCGGCCTTGCCCAGCTTCAACAGAGAACCGGACCCGATGGTCACCACGTTGAACAGCACCGAGCCGAAGGCGCGTGACGGGTCGTGGCCCCACTCGTCCCAGGCGACCAGCGACTTGCCGAAGTTGCGCAGGGCCGCCTTCTGGCGGTCGGTGTCGCTGTGGTCCACCGGGCCGAACATCTTGTCCATCGCCCAGTCGTAAGGCGTCATGATGTACGCGCTGATGCCGCCGAACACGTCACCGATGCCCGACCAGGTCTTCTTGAAGTTGTCCCAGTCGAAGACGTTGACCATGCTGCCGAGGCCCTTGATCGTGCCCCAGACCCCGTCGACGAAGAACCCCTTCAGCGCACCGCCGACGTTGTCCTTCGTCCACTCCCACGCGGCCCGCCACCCGGTGTACTCGCGCTCGTCCACCGTGCCCCACGGCGTCTCACCAGCGTCCTTGACGTCGTCCGCCTTGAAGCCGTACATACCGGCCTTGTGCGAACCGTCGTCCACGACGAAGTGCGTCCCGCCCACCAGCGCCGTGATCTTGTTGGCCGCGTCGCGCTCGGCGCCCTGGAAGGCCACCCACGTCGTGCCGACCTCGTGGACCAGGCGGGCGTTCTCGTCGATCTTGTCCTGGTCCTGCTGCCAGTCGTCGTCGTCCCGGTTCTCCGCGACGAACCTCGCCGCGTCCTCCCGGAGCCGGTTCATCCTGGCCACCAGCGGCCGGGCCGTCGTCGCGAATCCGGAGAGCGCCCCGCTCACCGACTCCAGCTTGTCCGCGAACCCGTCCGCCTTGTCCCGTACCGGAATCGTGGAGTCGAGCAACTCCTCCTGCTCCGGGGCGTCATAGACCGGGTCCAGCGCCTGGAAGGCCGTGTGGACGTCCTTGCCCGTGGTCCGGATGTCGGAGGCGGTCGTCTTCAGCGTGGCCGCGTGCTTCTCCAGGGCCTCCAGGTTGCCGGTGTAGAAGGGGATCTTCGCCAGGTCGATCACTTCTTGGGACCCTTCCCCTTCAGCTCCTCCGGGGTCGGCGCCTTGGAGTACTGCTCCTGCTTGTTCTTCGCCATGTCCAGGTCGCCCGCGAGGTACGCCTCAGTGGCGAGGCGTGCCCCCGTCATGGACTTCGCCGCCCGGACCGGCAGGAACTTGAGGTCGTTGAGCGTGTGCTCCTGGAACTCCTGCAACGCCTGGGCCACCGGCCCGAACGCGCCGCCGGCCGGGATCTCGGTGCCGCCCAGCACCATCGTGCCCGCCGACGTCGCCGACCCCACCAGGTGGTCGTTGTAGGACGTGAACTCCTTCTCGAACTCCCCGCCCACCTCAGCGGTCTTCTTCAGCACCCGACGAACGCCGTTCGGGTCGATGTCCCACTTGGTCACGGTGCCCCCCCCGTAAAGAATCGCTTCCACTGAGCGTCCGGGCGCCGGCGCGCCGAAGCGCGGGCGCACCGAAGCACACCCCGTCATCCTGCACCGGCACACCCGGATGGATCAAACCCCATGTTGCCGTATGCAAAGACGCGGCGGGGTGCGCCGCGGTTCCCCTCAGCCCGTCAGCGCCACGGACCCGTGACCGCGAACGTGGTGCCCGGTGTGTAGACGTTCACGTACATCGTTCCGTGATCCGGTGCGAACGTGACGCCGGCGAACTCGCCCCACTCCGGATCCTCGGGCGTCCCGATGTTCTGCCGGCCGCGCGCCATCGCGTACACCTCGCCGCGCCGGGTCAGGCCGAACACGTGCTGGGCGCCGCCGCCGTCCTCACAGACCATCAGGCCGCCGTCGGGGGCCAGGGTGATGTTGTCGGGGGACTCGCCTGGAAGCTGGAGGTCGGTGTCCGGGCCGAAGACGACGACCAGGGCCAGCCGGCGCCGGTGCGGGTCGTAGCGCCAGACCTGCCCGTAGTGGTCCGCCGCCGAGCCCTCCGCGCTGTGCGCGAAGCTGGAGACGAAGTAGACGCACGAACCGCCCCAGTAGCAGCCCTCCAGTTTCTGGCCGTGCGTGATGCCCTTCCGGCCGAAGTCCTGGAAGCGGATGGGGGTCTCGGCGGCCTGCGGGTCCGGTACGCGAACCCACTCGACGCCCTCGAACACCGTCCCGGTCTCCCGGACGGCCGAGAGGTCGGGCACCCCCGGCACCCGCATGGCCTCCAGCCGGCCGCCCGCCCGCAGCGACCCCGTACCGCCCAGCGGCTTGTCCGGCAGGAAGCGGTAGAACAGCCCGAACGGCTTCTCGAACGCGTCCTCCGTCTCGTACACCGTCCCGTCGCGCGGGTCGACGGCGACCGCCTCGTGCTGGAAGCGGCCCATCGCGGTCAGCGGCACTGCGCCGGTGCGGCGCGGATCGGCGCCGTCCACCTCGAAGATGTAGCCGTGGTCCTTGGTGTAGCCGTTGGTGCCGGCCTTGTCCTCGGTCTCCTCGCAGGTCAGCCAGGTGTTCCAGGGGGTGCGCCCGCCCGCGCAGTTCACCGCCGTACCGGCGATGGCGACGCGCTCGGACAGCACGCGGTTGTGGCCGTCGAGCTCCAGGGCCGTACAGCCGCCCTTGCCCATCGGGTCGTACGTCAGCCCTTCGACCACCGGCACCGGAATGGCGGCGTTCACCCGGTTCTCGTGGTTGCGGACCAGCCGTACGTGCCCGCCCCGGCCGGCGAACGCGGCCATGCCGTCACAGTGGCTGGGAACCTGACCCTCGCCGGAGCGGAGCCGGTCGCCCTCCCGGGACAGCACCCGGTAGTGGAAGCCCTTGGGCAGGTCGAGGAGGCCGTCCGGATCCGGCACGAGCGGACCGTAGCCCTCGTGACCGCGTGCGGCGGACGTGCCCGCGAAGAGTTCGGTGAACGCCCCGGTGAAGGCGATCGAGACGGCGGCGGCGCCGCCCGCTGCAAGAACGTTCCGCCGGGTGGGGGTGGGGCGGGGTGCGACTGGCATGAGCAACTCCCTGCTGGGGGGACAGGTGGCATGGCTTCGTCAAGAGCAGCCCTGCCCATCCGAGGCCACCGCTGAACGTTGTCACGCCGCCTTTACGGACCGGGGCCGACGCTCCGGGAAGCGGCTTCGAGTGGGCCGGAAGGTGAACACACCCGGCGCGGAGACAGCTGTGTCCCCGGACCGACGGCCCGGGGACACAGGAGGGAGAAGGTCAGGCGAGCGACGCGCTCAGCGTGATCGTGGTGCCCGAAAGCGCCTGGCTGACCGGGCAGTTGGCCTTCGCGTCCTCGGCCGCCTTGACGAAGCCGGCCTCGTCCAGACCCGGCACCTCGCCGACGACGGTGAGGTGGATACCGGTGATGCCGGTGCCCGGCTTGAAGGTGACGTCGGCCTTGGTGTCGAGCCGGGCCGGCGGGGTGCCGGCGCCGCTCAGGCCGTGTGAGAGCGCCATGGAGAAGCAGCTGGAGTGGGCCGCGGCGATCAGCTCCTCCGGGCTGGTCTTCCCGTTCGCCTCCTCCGCGCGGGACGGCCAGGAGACCGGGTAGTCACCGATCCCGGAGGAGTCGAACGTGACGACGCCCGAGCCCTCGGCCAGATTGCCTTCCCAGACCGTGTGAGCCTGACGCGTGGTAGCCATGCTGGTTCCCTTCGAACGGAATGCGCGGTTGTACGGGGACGGCGGGGCACTGCGTCGTGTCCCGCCGGTGGTACGTCCTTACGCCCCCGAACCTACTGCGCCACCAGCCCCTTCGCGTCACGCGCCAGCGCCGTGAGCCGGGAGATCGCCCGGAAGTACTTCTTCCGGTACCCGCCGTTCAGCATCTCCTCACTGAACAGCTGATCGAAGGGCAGACCGGCCGCGAGGACCGGTATCTCGCGGTCGTACAGCCGGTCCGCGAGGACCACGAGCCGGAGCGCGGTCGACTGGTCGGGAACCGGCCGCACCTCGGTGAGGCACACCGCCCGCACCCCGTCCGTCAGCGCCCCGTACCGGCTGGGATGGACGCGGGCCAGGTGGTCGAGGAGCGCCGGGAAGTCGTCCAGGCTGGCGCCCGGCGTGGCGTACGCGGCCCTGGTGACCTGCTCGTCCGAGAACGGCGGCGGGGCCTCGGGGAGGCCGCGGTGGCGGTAGTCCTCACCGTCGATGCGCAGCGGGCGGAAGTGCGCGGACAGGCCCTGGATCTCGCGCAGGAAGTCGGCGGCGGCGAACCGGCCCTCGCCGAGCTTCCCGGGCAGCGTGTTGGAGGTCGCGGCCAGCGCCACGCCCTCCTCGACCAGCCGGCTGAGCAGCGAGGACACCAGCACGGTGTCGCCCGGGTCGTCCAGCTCGAATTCGTCGATGCAGAGCAGCCGGTGTCCGCTCAGCGTCCGCACGGTCTGCTGGAAGCCGAGCGCGCCCACCAGGTTCGTCAGCTCCACGAAGGTGCCGAAAGCTTTCAGCGAGGGCGCGGCCGGGGTGGCGTGCCAGAGCGAGGCGAGCAGATGGGTCTTGCCGACCCCGTACCCGCCGTCGAGATACACCCCGCGCGGGCCCGAGGGCTGCGCAGCCGCCTTCCGGCCGAACCACTTGCGCTTCCCGGCTCCCGAGGCGTGCGACCCGCCGAGCCCGGCGGCGAAGTCGCTGAGCACCCGGACGGCCTCGGTCTGGCTCGGCTGCTGCGGGTCGGGTACGTACGTATCGAAGCGCACCGAGTCGAAGCGCGGCGGCGGCACCATCTCGGCGACCAGGCGGTCGGCGGGGACGTGCGGCTCGCGGGCGCACAGGGACAGCGGGGCCGTTTCGGCTATGGGGACGGACCCCGGCACGGCGTGGGAGGACGACACAACCGTCAAGCTTACGACCCGTGTCAGACTGCCGGACATGCGACGCCTGTTCCCTGTGACCGACCTGACAGCGGCCGACACCTCCGGCGACTGGAGCCTGGACCGCCTCGCCGACGCCTATGCCTACCCGGCCGGGGACGGCCCCTGGCTGCGCGCCAACATGGTGTCGACCCTGGACGGGGCCGCCCAGCACGAGGGCCGCTCGCAGCCGATCTCCTGCGAGAGCGACATGCGGATCTTCGGCACCCTGCGCGGCCTGGCCGACGTGGTGATCGCGGGCGCCGAGACCGTACGCCAGGAGGGTTACCGGCCGGCCAGGGCCCGGGACGCCTTCGCGGCGCGCCGGGCGGAGGCCGGCCAGACGCCGGTCCCGGCCATCGCCGTGGTCAGCGGCAGCCTGGACCTGGACTTCTCGCTCCCGCTCTTCGTCTCGCCGCTGGTCCCGACGCTCGTGCTGACCGGTGCGGGCGCGCCTCCGGACCGGATCGCGACGGCCCGGAAGGCGGGTGCCGAGGTGGTGATCGCGGGGGAGGGCTCGCGCGTCGACCCCGCGCGCGCCGTGCGGGAGCTGGCGGACCGGGGCCACCGGCGGCTGCTGACGGAGGGCGGCCCCCGGCTGCTCGGCCAGTTCGTGGCGGAGGGGGTGCTGGACGAGCTGTGCCTGACCGTCGCGCCGCTGCTCACAGCCGGTGACGCCCAGCGGATCGCGGGCGGGCCCGCCGTCGCCGTGCCGAAACGATTCGCCCTGGCCTCGCTGCTGGAGGAGGACGGCTTCCTCTTCACCCGCTACCGCCGGAACTGAGCCGCGGCAGCCCCGTGCGCCCCAGGGCTCTCCCGTACCGCGCCCCGCGGTGGCAATTAGCGGAATATCACGTTCCGCTTAGCGTTCCGTGGGCAGAATGGATCTCGCAGACCCCGTGCGAGCGCGGGGAAGGATGGTTTCGGCAGCGGCCGGCGACGGTCGCTGAAGAGAAGGGCTCTGTGGTGTTCACCAGCGTTTTGATGATCGAGAAGGCCCTCACCTCCGGGGACGTCGAATTCGTCACCACCCTGCACGGGGAGGAGCGCATCTCCTTCGTCGTCCTCATGCAGCCGCGCGGCGACCAGGCGGACGTGCTGCTGCGGGCCATCGACGACCTGGCGATGGGCGAACTGAAGGAAGCGGCCCGCGAGAGCGAGGAGCCCGAGGGCCGGAGCGCCAGGGAGTCGGCCGAGCTCGCCCTGCAGGTCTCGCTGGAGGCGCTGCGCCAGGCGGGTTCCGAAGCCGTCGGACAGGTGATCGAGAGCCACCCCCTGGACAAGCTCACCTCGGTGGTCGAGGAGTCCCGGGCCGACGAGGTCATCGTGCTGACCGCGCCCCACTACGTCGAGGAGTTCTTCCACCGCGACTGGGCGTCCCGCGCCCGGCACAAGGTCGGCGTCCCGGTGCTCAAGCTCTTCGCGCACAGCGAATAGGCTGGGAGCCCTTACCCGTACGCACCTGGGAGAGACACGTATGGCACCCGGCATCCCCGCCGCCATGGAACGACCCCACTTCATCGGCATCGGCGGCGCCGGAATGTCGGGCATCGCCAAGATCCTGGCCCAGCGCGGCGCGAAGGTCGCGGGCAGCGACGCCAAGGAGTCCCCCACGGCCGAGGCGCTGCGCGCGCTGGGGGCGACCGTCCACATCGGGCACGCCGCCGGGCACCTGGCCGACGACGCCAGCTGCGTGGTCGTCTCCAGCGCCATCCGCGCCGACAATCCGGAGCTGGTGCGCGCCGGAGAGCTGTCCGTCCCCGTCGTGCACCGCTCCGACGCCCTGGCCTCGCTGATGGGCGGGCTGCGCTCCATCGCCGTGGCCGGCACCCACGGCAAGACCACCACCACCTCGATGCTGGCCGTCGCCCTGAACGAGCTGGACCTCGCCCCCTCGTACGCCATCGGCGGCGACCTGGCGGGCCCGGGCACCAACGCCACGCACGGTGAGGGCGACATCTTCGTCGCCGAGGCCGACGAGAGCGACCGCAGCTTCCAGAAGTACGACCCCGACGTCGCGATCGTCCTCAACGTCGAGCTGGACCACCACGCGAACTACGCCTCGATGGACGAGATCTACGAGTCCTTCGAGACCTTCGCCGGGAAGATCGTCCCCGAGGGCACGCTCGTCGTGTCCGCCGACCAGTCCGGCGCCGTCGAGCTGACCCGCCGGGTCCGCGAGGCCCTGCCCGCGCTCACCGTCGTCACCTACGGCGAGGCCGGGACCGCCGACGTGCGCGTCCACAAGATCACCCCGCGCGGTCTGACCAGCGAGGTCACGGTGGTCCTGGGCGGCAAGTTCCTCACCTTCACCGTCTCCGTGCCCGGCCGCCACTACGCGCTCAACGCGGTCGCCGCCCTCGCCGCCGGTATCGCCCTCGGCATCCCCGCCCACAACCTCGCCTCGGCCCTCGGCAAGTACACCGGGGTCAAGCGCCGCCTCCAGCTCAAGGGCGAGGCGGCCGGCGTCCAGGTCATCGACAGCTACGCCCACCACCCCACCGAGATGACCGCCGACCTGGAGGCCATGCGCGGCGCCGCGTCCGACGCCCGCCTCCTCGTCGTCTTCCAGCCCCACCTGTTCTCCCGCACCCAGGAGCTCGGCACCGAGATGGGGCAGGCCCTCGCGCTCGCCGACGCCTCCGTGGTCCTGGACATCTACCCGGCCCGCGAGGACCCGGTCCCCGGCGTCACCAGCGCCCTGATCATCGATGCCGCGACCGCCGCGGGCGCCGACGTCACCGCCGTCCACGACAAGGACCGGGTCCCCGAGGTCATCGCGGGAATGGCGAAGCCGGGCGACCTCGTTCTCACCATGGGAGCGGGCGACGTCACCGACCTCGGCCCGCTGATCCTGGACCACCTGTCGAGCTGAAGGAGCCACCGTGACGTACGACGTCGAGAAGCCGGACGAACAGTGGCGGGAGGAGCTCACCGCCGCCGAGTACGCGGTGCTGCGCAAGGCCGGCACCGAGCCCGCGTTCGTCGGTGAGTACACGGACACCAAGACCGAGGGCGTCTACTCCTGCCGTGCCTGCGGCGCGGAGCTGTTCCGCTCCGACACCAAGTTCGAGTCGCACTGCGGCTGGCCGTCCTTCTACGACCCGAAGGACACCGACGCGGTCGAGCTGATCCAGGACCGCAGCCACGGCATGGTCCGCACCGAGGTCCGCTGCGCCCGCTGCGGCTCGCACCTGGGCCACGTCTTCGAGGGCGAGGGCTACCCGACCCCGACGGACCAGCGCTACTGCATCAACTCGATCTCGCTGCGGCTGACGCCGGACGCCTGACCGACGGCCTCCAGGGCGTGTTTCGGAAGTCCCGCCCACGGGCGGCCGGCGCTCCTTTCGAAACACGTCCTAGCCCCGCCGCACCCGTCCCGCGATGCGGCGGCCCAGGCGGCCCAGGGTGCGGCGCTCGCGGCGGTTCCAGTCGCGGAAGGCGTCCGCCCGGCCGCTGCTGCCCGAGCGGCCGACCGCGTCCTCGACCGCCGCGACCCGGTCGGTGGGCAGAGCCCGCACCACGGGGCGCAGCACCTCGTCGAGGAGCCCGGCGGCGGCTTCGGTCCACACCTCACCGGCGTGCGGGTGGGCCGTCCACACGGTGAAGCAGTCGGCCGCGTAGGCCGGATCGGCGGCCAGCCGGGCCCGGACCCCGTCACCGCGCGCGGTCCGGGTGTAAGCGGCGATCAGGTCCGCGTCCCCGCTCTGCACGAGGGCGTACAGCTCCTCGTCGGGCCGCTCCGGCGCCAGCAGCCGCCCGGCCACCGCGTCGCACGCCTGCCCGAGCACGCCCGGCTCCACGGGCTCCGCCTCCGCACGCAGCGCCCGCACCCGCTCGGCCCAGTCCGGCTCCGCCGCGCCCGAGCGCACCTCGCGGGCGAACTCCAGGAGCTGGAGCGCCGCACGCACCCGGCCCCCGGTCTCCCGGGGGAAGCCGCGCAGCAGGTCGTGGGCCAGCTCCGGGGCCGCCCCGTCGTCGGCGCCGGCCGCGAGCGCGGCGGCCACCAGGACCGACCAGGTGCCGGCCGCCCGGTGCGCGTCCGAGGTCGCCGCCTCCAGCAGCTGCCGGGCCTCAGCGGCCGTCGGCGCCTCCTCGTTCCACACCAGGCCCACCCCCGTCCGCAGCACCAGCGGCTCCGCGAACGGCGACACCCCGCCGGCCCGGAGGATCCGCTGGAGGGTCGCGACCCGGTCGTCGCCGCAGTCGGCCCTGGCCTCCGGCGCTCCGGCGCACATCCGCAGGTGCGGCAGCGCCTGCGTTCCGGTGAACGGCAGCGGCACCCGGCTCAGCAGCCGCGCCACCTCCGCCGGATGGTCCGGGGCGATCCGGTCGAGCGCGCCCAGCAGTGCCGTACGCACATCGAACTGTTCGTCCATCAGTTCGAGCAGGGCCGGTGCCCAGCCCGGCGCGCCCTCCTCGCCGCCCGTCAGCAGCGCGGGCGCCAGCCGGTCCACCACGGAGGGCAGCAACTCGGCGCAGTCCACCCCGAGCAGCCGGGCCACCCGCAGCAGCTGCACCGTACGGGCCACGTCCAGGCCGACGCCCGCGCCGCCCAGCTCGGACACGATCTCCGGCCCGAGCACCCCGGCGACGGCCGCGCCCTCCGGGCCGCTGAAGGCGGTGCGGCCGGGCAGCTCCAGCGAGCCGTTGCCGCCGCGCACCGCCTCCGTCACCAGCATCGCGGCGAGCGGGGCGGTGGTGGTCGCGGGGGAGCGGCCGTCGAGCGCGGCGAACAGCCGCCCGGCGGCGTCGAATTCGGGCCCGGAGCGGTCGTCCGTCCCGGGCGAGGTCAGCGCCTCGACCAGCCGGCGGGTCCGGGTCCCGTCCAGGGCGTACGGCCGCTCGGCGGCCCAGTCGGCCGCCGCCGCGCGCTCCTCGGTGCCGAGCGGTATGCCGGCACACAGGGCCGTCACCGCCAGCGGCCCCGCCGCGAACGGCTCCCCGGGCAGCGCGGCCGCCTCCCGGAACAGCTCCGGCGCACGGCCGCGCCAGACACGGGCCGCCGTCTCGGCCCAGGTGTCGCCGGCGGGCCCCTCCGGGCGCGGGCCCGTGCACACGTGCACGCGCAGTCCGGAGTCCGCCAGCTCATCGGCGTCCTCGGGAAGCACCCCGACCACCCGTTGTGCCGCCTCGCGCGGGCGGCGGGTGTACGTGGTGAAGGTCAGGTGCTCGGCGAGCCCGTCCGGCAGGGCGAGCCCGGCCAGCGCGATCCACCGGGCGACGTCCGCGCTCTGCCGTTCGGCCAGGACGACCCGTTCCGGTCCGCCCGGCCCGTGCAGGCGGCGCAGGTCGGACAGCACACCGGCGAGCCAGGGGCCGCGGGAGACGGCGAAGTCGTTGAGTGCCTCGCGCTCGCGGGCCTCGTGGCCGGCCGGAGCGGGCAGGGCGGCGAGCGGGTCGGGCAGCGGCCGCTCCGGGGTGGCGGCGGCCCAGCGGGCGGACCGGCAGGCGGCGAGCGGCGACGTCCCCTCGGGCAGCCGGGTACCGGGGGGCAGGTGGACCGCGTGGGCATGGAAGCGGACGGCGGAGGTCCGGGGGGAGCGCACCGGGACGGTCCGGGCCAGCAGCCCGCTGCCGTCGGAGAGCAGGCTGAAGCTGTAGACCTCGGGCAGGGCGCGCAGGGCGGTGTCCGTGAGCCGGTCCGGGGTGCCGCTCGGCGCCTCGTAGGCCAGCAGCGGTCCCGCCTCGGTCAGCACGGACGCGGGTATCGAGGCGTCGACCGAGGTGAAGCGGGCGGCGACCGGCCCGTCCTCGCCGGTTCCGTCCCCGTCCGCCGCGGAGGTGTAGTGCAACTGCGCGAGGCTCATGCGTCGGCTCTCTTCGTCCCTGCCTGAAGATCCCCTGCCACCCGCATCCGCCCTCGCGGTGGCAGCGCCGTCCCGGCAGAGAGCGGCGACCCCGGCGGGGAGTGCTCCGCAGTCGCTGGGGCGACGCTATCAAGGAGCGACGCGGCCGGGCGGCCGAACGCGTGGCCGATTCGGCACGGTGAGGGTGCGGCGTGTTGGTTACCGTGGGGCTCCTGGGGGGAGCCATGCTGCGAACACTCTTCGACCGCGACGACTTGACGCCGCGTGAGCGGCTGGCCGCGCTGAACGACATGTTCCTCACCAGCGAGCACGCCATGGGCGTCCTCAGCGGGGAGGCGGACGGCTTCACCGCGTCGGTGCGGGGCGTCGGCCTCGGGGCGGTGGACGTGGTCCAGCTCACGATGTCACCGGGGCGGGTCGTGCGTTCTGCCCGGCTGGTGCGCCAGGCCGATCCGGAGCTGGTCTGCGTCGTGCTGGCCGCCTCCGGGCGGACCGTGCTCGGCCAGGCCGGGCGGGAGGCGGTCCTGGAGGCGAACAGCCTCGCCTTCTACGAAAGTTCGCGCCCCTTCGAGATCGGCGTCGGCGCCCCGGGCGGCGAGCCCGCGACACTGATCCGGGCCCACATCCCGCGTGCCCTGCTCGGCCCCTCCGCGGACCTCGTGGAGCCACTGCTCGCCCGGCCGCTCCCGGGGCACGGCGGCTTCGCCGGCATGTTCGTCCACCTGATGAGCAGTCTGGCCGACGAGTCGCGTGCGTACCGCCCGGGCGACCGGGTCCGGCTGGCGGAGATCGCCGGTGATCTGCTCACCGCCCTCGTGGACCACCACGCGGACGCGGCCCCGGTGCACGAGGACGACTCCCGCCAGGGGGCCCTGCTGCTGAGCATCGAGGAGTTCGTCCAGCGGCACCTCACCGACCCGGACCTGTCCCCGCGTACGATCGCCGGCGCCCACCATCTCTCGGTGGGGCACCTTCACCGGCTGTTCAGCGCCCGCGGCACGACGCTCACGGCGTGGATCCGGGGGATGCGGCTGAAGCGCGCCGGCCGTGACCTGCGCGACCCGGCACTGAGCGGGGTGACCGTGCATCAGATCGCCGTGCGCTGGGGTTTCCGAGACCACTCCACCTTCACCCGCAGCTTCCGCACGGTCTACGGCATGTCGCCACGCGACTACCGGCACGCATCGTCAAGTCAGTGGTGACCGTAGGTCAAAGACGGGGCCGGCCGCGGGAGCGAAGCTGTGGTTGCCGGATCCCCGGTGCCACGGGGGCACCGGGGTCCGGGAGCGCGTCCGTCCCGGCCGCCGCCCACAGCGACGCGCCGACGGGCTGGTCCCCGGTGGTGGGGGATGCGTCGCCCCGCGGGTGGTTTCCGGTCGGGGCGACGGATCTCCTCGTCTGAGGGGTCCGCCGCGCCCGCACAACCCCCCCCGCGGTCTTCGGCGAGGCCGCGGGGGCCGGGCCGGTTACTCGAAGCGCGAGGTGTCGCCTGCTCCCCGGCGTACGATCTCCAGCTCACCGCCCGAGAAGTCGATGACGGTCGTCGGCTCCGTACCGCAGTCGCCGGAGTCGATGACGATGTCCACCTCGTGGTCCAGACGTTCCTTGATCTCCCAGCCCTGGGTGAGCGGTTCGGCCTCGTCGGGCAGCAACAGCGTGCTGGAGAGCAGCGGTTCGCCCAGCTCGCCCAGGAGCGCCTGCACGACCGGGTGGTCCGGGATGCGGACGCCGACGGTCTTCTTCTTGGGGTGCAGCAGCTGGCGCGGCACTTCCTTGGTGGCCGGCAGGATGAAGGTGTACTGGCCGGGTGTCGACGCCTTGACCGTACGGAACACGTCGTTGTCGATGTGCACGAACTGCCCGAGCTGGGCGAAGTTCTGGCACATCAGAGTGAAGTGGTGGCGGTCGTCGAGGTTGCGGATCGACCGGATGCGGGACAGGCCGTCCCGGCTGCCGAGCTGACACCCGAGTGCGTAGCAGGAGTCCGTCGGATACGCGACGAGTGACCCGGAGCGGATGCTTTCGGCCACGCTGGTGATGGTGCGCTGCTGGGGATTTTCGGGGTGTACGTCGAAATACTTCGCCATCCGGCGAGTCTACGACCGGGGAGCGAACGGTTCCCGTCACCGCGGATTGTCCGGCCCGGGGACGGGAAGGACAACCGGTTCGAGTGGCGGACGCCATTCAAACCTGACCGGCCCCGCGCAGAACGTTGTGCATCATGCATGATGCGTGCATCGTGCACACATTCCGTGGTATATGTGTACAGAGAGGTCGCCGTCCCGGTGGGGGAGGCGTACCGCAGTCGTAGGGAGCCGTGCGTGGACATGCCTGTGGACCGGATCGAGTTCGAGACGATGCTGCTCGGCCGGCACATGAGTCTGCTCACCTCGCGTGGGGACGGGCGGCTCGACCGGAGCGCGTACATCCTCCTCAGCCGCATCCGGGCCCAGGGCCCGATGTCGATCGGCCAGCTGCACGACGCCTTCGGGCTCGACACCTCGACGCTGAACCGGCAGACCGCCGCCATGCTCCGGGCCGGTGTCGTCGACCGCATCGCCGACCCGGACGGCGGGATCGCGCGCAAGTTCGCCATCACGGAGGAGGGTGAGCGCCGCCTCGACAAGGACCGGGCGGAGAACCGCGAGGGCCTGCAACGGGTCCTCGCCGCCTGGACCCCGGAGGAGGCCGCCCGCTTCGCGGACGACCTGGCCCGGCTCAACCGCGACATCGAACGCCTCGACGGCAGGCCCTGGCCGCGCGACTGAGCCGTCCGGCGGAACCCGTGCGCGGTGTGAAGCGGAGCTGCGGGCCCGCTTAAGAAAACCTCGATGGACCTGGGGCGCGGGGTACGGCAGATTTCTCCGTGACGGCGGAGGATGGTGCGCGGCAGCCGGTGCGCGCGCGCTGCCACGCCGTCCCTCTCATCCTTCCCCGGGCCGCAGGCTTCCTCAGGCATGCCCCCGGCCCGGGGAGCTCAACGCCGTACAGGGAGCCGCAGCCGTGAAGGCACTCGTGAAGCAGAAGGCCGAGCCCGGACTCTGGCTGATGGACGTCCCCGAGCCCGAGACCGGCCCCGGCGACGTACTGATCAAGGTCCTTCGCACCGGCATCTGCGGGACCGACCTGCACATCCGCAACTACGACGGCTGGGCGCAGCAGGCCATCAGCACCCCGCTCGTCCTCGGCCACGAGTTCGTCGGCGAGGTCGCCGCGATCGGCGCGGACGTGGTCGACATCGCCGTCGGCGACCTGGTCAGCGGCGAGGGCCACCTCGTCTGCGGCAAGTGCCGCAACTGCCTGGCCGGCCGCCGCCACCTCTGCCGCTCGACGCTGGGCCTCGGCGTCGGCCGCGACGGCGCCTTCGCCGAGTACGTCGCACTGCCCGCCTCCAACGTGTGGGTGCACCGGGTGCCCGTCGACCTCGACGTCGCCGCGATCTTCGACCCGTTCGGCAACGCCGTGCACACCGCGCTGTCCTTCCCCCTCGTCGGCGAGGACGTCCTGATCACCGGCGCCGGCCCGATCGGCATCATGGCCGCCGCCGTCGCCAAGCACGCCGGCGCCCGCAACGTCGTCATCACCGACGTCAGCGAGGCCCGCCTCGAACTGGCCCGCAAGGTCGGCGTCAGCCTGGCGCTCAACGTCGCCGATTCGACCATCGCCGACGGCCAGAAGGAGCTGGGCCTGCGCGAGGGCTTCGACATCGGCCTGGAGATGTCCGGCCGCCCCGAGGCGATGCGCGACATGATCGCGAACATGACGCACGGCGGCCGGATCGCCATGCTCGGACTCCCGGCCGAGGAGTTCGCCGTCGACTGGGCCCGGATCGTCACCTCGATGATCACGATCAAGGGCATCTACGGCCGCGAGATGTACGAGACCTGGTACGCCATGTCCGTCCTGCTGGAGGGCGGTCTCGACCTCGCCCCCGTGATCACCGGCCGGTACGGCTACCGCGACTTCGAGGCGGCCTTCGACGACGCGGCGAGCGGGCGCGGCGGCAAGGTCATCCTCGACTGGACCGTCTGACCTCCTCACCTCTTTAAGGAATCCGGCATGTTCGACTCCGTACGCGACGACCTGCGCACCACCCTCGAAGAGATCGAGGCGGCCGGGCTGCACAAGCCCGAGCGCGTCATCGGCACCCCGCAGTCCGCGACCGTGGCCGTCACCGCCGGGGGCCGCCCCGGCGAGGTGCTGAACTTCTGCGCCAACAACTACCTGGGCCTCGCCGACCACCCCGACGTGATCGCCGCCGCGCACGAGGCACTGGACCGCTGGGGTTACGGCATGGCCTCGGTCCGCTTCATCTGCGGCACCCAGGAGGTCCACAAGGAGCTGGAGCAGCGGCTCTCCTCCTTCCTGGGCCAGGAGGACACGATCCTCTACTCCTCCTGCTTCGACGCCAACGGCGGCGTCTTCGAGACGATCCTCGGTGCCGAGGACGCGGTCATCTCCGACGCCCTCAACCACGCCTCGATCATCGACGGCATCCGCCTGTCCAAGGCCAAGCGCTTCCGCTACGCCAACCGCGACATGGCCGACCTGGAGACCCGGCTCAAGGAGGCGTCCGGGGCCCGGCGCCGCCTCGTCGTCACCGACGGCGTCTTCTCCATGGACGGCTACGTCGCGCCGCTGCGCGAGATCTGCGACCTGGCCGAGCGCTACGACGCCATGGTCATGGTCGACGACTCGCACGCCGTCGGCTTCGTCGGCGCCGGCGGACGCGGTACGCCGGAGCTGCACGGCGTCATGGACCGCGTCGACATCATCACCGGCACCCTCGGCAAGGCGCTCGGCGGCGCGTCCGGCGGTTACGTCGCGGCCCGCGCCGAGATCGTCGCCCTGCTGCGCCAGCGCTCGCGTCCGTACCTCTTCTCCAACTCGCTCGCCCCGGTCATCGCCGCCGCCTCGCTCAAGGTCATCGACCTCCTGGAGTCCGCCGGCGAGCTGCGCGAGCGGCTCAACGCCAACACCGCGCTCTTCCGTACCCGGATGACCGAGGAGGGCTTCGACATCCTGCCCGGCGACCACGCCATCGCCCCCGTCATGATCGGGGACGCGGCGAAGGCAGGCCGGATGGCGGAGCTGCTCCTGGAGCGCGGTGTGTACGTGATCGGGTTCTCCTACCCGGTCGTCCCCCAGGGCGCGGCCCGCATCCGCGTCCAGCTCTCCGCGGCGCACTCCACGGACGACGTGAACCGCGCGGTGGACGCGTTCGTCGCGGCCCGCGCCGAGCTGGAGGGCTGAGGGGCGGTCCCCGGGCGGGGGGGGGGGGGGGGGGGGGGGGGGGGGGGGGGGGGGGGGGGGGGGGGGGG
>NZ_JBMNDO010000080.1:0-37906 GCF_052542855.1 Streptomyces sp. SAS_281 | reverse complement strand
GAGTGGCCCGCGCGGCGGGCCGCTCCTCTCCCGGGTCTCAGGCCACCGTCGCCAGGTCGCCCGCGCGGTCCCGGCGGGCCCGCGCCAGGGCCGCCGGGGTGAGCACGGGCTGCGGCACCACGATCCCGCACCCGGTGCAGACCGGGCCCGACCACGGCTCGCTGTCCAGGTCGTGCCGCCAGGTGATCCTGGTCCTGCCGCACACCGGGCAGCCGGTGCCGGGCTCCGCCTCCAGGGCCGAGATCAGCCGGGCCAGGACCTCGGCGAGCGGGGCCGAGGGGTGGACCGCCGGGTCGTCGCAGCGCGCGACGCCGTTGCCGCCCCAGGTGCGCCGGTGCCAGTCGTCGAAGGCGCCGGGCCGGCGCAGCCCCCGGTGCTTCTCCCGCCTGCGGCGCTCCGCGAACCCCGCCTCGTAACCGAGCCAGACCGTGCGGGCCCGCTCCAGCTCCTCCAGTGCCCGCACCAGCCGCACCGGGTCCGGGGCCCGGTCCTCGGGGGCTATGCCGTGCCGCGCGCACAGATGGTCCCAGGTGGCCCGGTGCCCGTAAGGGGCGAAGCGCTCCAGGCACTTGCGCAGCGAGTACCGCCGCAGTGCCAGATCGCTCCTCGGGTCGCGGACCTGTCTCGCCAGACTCCGGAAACCGGCCATTGAGCCGCCACCTCCGTCGCTCGTACTCCGTCGCCCGTACTTCGGCGTCAGGGGATGGACGTACGACTGCCCGGATCGGCTCCATCCAAGGGGTGAAGCGTCCGAAAGATGAGACGCGGCACAGAATCCGACGGCATGTGGTGATTCGGAAAAGGTGACCGATGTTCACCTTACCGGTCGGTCATACCGCCGGTAACCTGCCGCGCATCGGCCTCTCGGAGGAGTACGCATGCCCCCACGCACCCGTATGACCGCCCGCACCGGTACCACCAGAGCCGCCGCCCTGGCCGCGGCTCTCGCCCTCGGCACGTCCCTGCTCGCCGCGGCTCCCCACGCGGGCGCCGCCGAGGCGGACCCCGTCCCCGACTACTGCCAGGGGCAGTGCGACGACATCCTGCCGCCCGGCGAGAACGGCAACGCCACCCTGGTGGAGATCCTGGGCAACAAGGCGTTCGGCACCCATCCCGCGCACAGCGACGACCAGCTCGACCGGTACGACGGCCTGGTCGCCGGGCACACCGGGCTCACCGACCAGAAGCTCACCGACTTCTTCAACGACGCCTCGTTCGGCGTGCCGAAGGACCAGGTCGAGTCCGTCACCTCGCCGCGCGACGACGTCACCATCACCCGCGACAAGTCCTCCGGCGTCCCGCACATCAAGGGCACCACCCGCTACGGCACCGAGTTCGGCGCCGGGTACGCGGCCGGGCAGGACCGGCTGTGGCTGATGGACCTCTTCCGGCACATCGGACGCGGCGAACTGACCTCGTTCGCCGGCGGGGCCCTCGCCAACCAGGGCCTGGAGCAGCAGTTCTGGCCGCAGGCCCCGTACACCGAGGCCGATCTGGAGGCCCAGGTCGAGTACATCAGGACCCATGAGGGGGCCAGGGGCGAGCAGGCGATGGCGGACGCGCAGGCGTACGTCGACGGGATCAACGCCTACCGCAAGAAGTCCAAGGACGGCCGCTACTTCCCCGGCGAGTACGTCCTGACCGGCAAGATCGACGCCATCACGAACATCGGCGAGATCCAGCCGTTCAAGCTGACCGACCTGATCTCCATCGCCTCGGTCGTCGGCGGCCAGTTCGGCGGCGGGGGCGGCGGCGAGGTGCAGGCGGCGCTCTCGCTGCTCTCCGCGCAGCAGAAGTACGGCGTCGCCGAGGGCACGAAGGTCTGGGAGTCGTTCCGCCAGCGCAACGACCCCGAGGCCGTGCTCACCATCCACGACGGCACCTCCTTCCCGTACGCGAACAAGCCCGCCAACGCCGTCGGCACGGCCCTCCCGGACCGGGGCTCGGTCACCGCCGAACCCCTGATCCACGACCGCACCGGCTCGGCGGGCACCGGGGTGAAGGCCCCCGTCAAGGCGCCGGCCACGCTCAGGAAGGCGCAGGGCATCTTCGACGACGGCGTCATCCCGGAGGGCTCGCTGCCCGGGTCCGGCCCCGGCGCCCAGAAGCGCGGGATGTCCAACGCCCTGCTGGTGTCCGGCAAGCACACCGCGAGCGGTAACCCGGTCGCCGTGTTCGGGCCGCAGACCGGCTACTTCGCCCCGCAGCTGATGATGCTCCAGGAGATCCAGGGCCCCGGCCTCAGCGCGCGCGGCGTCTCCTTCGCCGGTGTCGGCATGTACATCCAGATGGGCCGGGGCCAGGACTACGCCTGGAGCGCCACCTCGGCCGGCCAGGACATCACGGACACCTACGCCGTCGGCCTGTGCGAGCCCGACGGCTCCACGCCCACCAAGGACTCGACGCACTACCTCTACCGGGGCGCCTGCACCGCGATGGAGAAGATGGAGAAGACCAACTCCTGGAAGCCGACCGTCGCCGACTCCACCGCCAAGGGCTCGTACCGGATGCAGGTCTGGCGCACGAACTACGGCATCGTCACCCACCGCGCCACGGTGGCCGGCAAGCCCGTCGCGTACACCTCGCTCCGCTCCACCTACCGGCACGAGGCCGACTCGATCATCGGCTTCCAGATGCTCAACGACCCGGCGTACGTCACCGACGCGGCGTCCTTCCAGCGGGCGGCGAGCAGCATCGACTACGCCTTCAACTGGTTCTACGCCGACTCCCGCACCGCCGCGTACTACAACAGCGGGATGAACCCGGTGCGCGCGCCCGGCGTCGACCCGGCACTGCCCGTCCGCGCCGAGAGGGCGTACGAGTGGCAGGGTTACGACCCGGCCGCCAACACCGCCTCGTACACCGCCTTCGCCGAGCACCCGCACTCCAGCGGCCAGGACTACTACATCTCCTGGAACAACAAGCAGGCCGAGGGGTACGCGGCGGCCGGCTTCGGGCTCAGCGCGGTGCACCGGGGCGACCTGCTGGACGACCGGGTGTCGAAGCTCGTCGCCGAGGGCGGCGTGACCCGTGCCTCGCTCACCCGGGCCATGGCGGACGCGGCCCTCACCGACCTGCGCGGTGAACAGCTGCTGCCCGAGCTGCTGAAGGTCGTCCGCTCCCAGCCGGTCACCGACCCGGACCTGAACGCGGTGGTCCAGCAGCTGGACTCCTGGCGCGCGGCGGGCGCGCAGCGCAAGGAGACGAGCCCGGGCTCGCACACGTACGGGCACGCCGACGCGGTGCGGATCATGGACGCGTGGTGGCCGAGGCTGATCGAGGCGGAGTTCCGGCCCGGTCTCGGTGACGACCTGTACGGCGCGCTCACCGCGAACCTCGCCACCGATGAGTCCCCGGCCGCCAGCCACGGGCCGAGCGGGGCGCACAGCGGCTCGGCCTTCCAGTACGGCTGGTGGGGCTTCGCCGACAAGGACCTGCGCCAGGTGCTCGGGCAGCAGGTCAAGGGCCCGCTGGCCAAGTCGTACTGCGGGGGCGGCGACCTGAGCGCCTGCCGCACGGCGCTGCTGACCTCGCTCAAGGAGGCGGCGGCGGTCCCGGCGGCCGAGGTCTACCCGGCCGACGACAACTGCAAGGCCGGCGAGCAGTGGTGCACGGACTCGATCATCCACCGTGCGCTGGGCGGCATCTCCCAGAAGGCCATCCACTGGCAGAACCGCCCGACGTACCAGCAGGTGGTGGAGTTCCCGAGCCACCGGTAAACCCAGCCCGTCCGGCGTTTGAGGACGGAACCGGCTCGCCGGGGGGGCCCGCGCACAGGCAACACGTGCGCGGGCCCGCCCGCGCACTGACCGGTACTGCAGGTACCGCTTCCGCACGGCCCGGAACGCCGCGAGGTCGTCCGCCCACGCGCCGACGACCTCGTCCAGGTCCGCCCCCGCGTCGATCATCGTGCGGACCCGGGTGTTGCCCGTCAGCTTGTCGATCCAGTTGTCCGACCGCCACGCGAACCCGCTCCACGTCCGCTTCGCGGTGATCAGCAGCGCGATCCCCGTACGCACCGGGTCGAAGATTTCGCGGTCCTGTACGTGCAGCTGCACCCCGCCCACGGTCCTGCCCTGGAACTTCGAGAACGTCGGTGCGAAGTACGCCTCGCGGAACGCCACCCCGGGCAGATCGAGCGCGTTGGCGGCGTCCGCCCACGCGTGGTCGATGCCCTCCGCGCCCAGCAGCTCGAACGGGCGCGTCGTGCCGCGCCCCTCGGACAGGTTCGTCCCCTCGAAGAGGCAGGTGCCGGAGTAGACGAGGGCCGTGTCGGGCGTCGGCATGTTGGGGCTCGGCGGCACCCACGGCAGGCCCGTCGTGTCGAAGAAGTCGGAGCGCGACCACCCCGACATCTTCACGGTCTCCAGCTCGGCCGGGCGCTCCTTCAGGAACTCCCCGTTGAACAGCAGCGCCAGCTCGGTCACCGTCATCCCGTGCGCCTGGGAGATCTCCCGGCGCCCCACGAACGTGCCGAACGCCGGGTCGAGCACCGGACCGAGCGCCGCCCGCCCCGACACCGGGTTCGGCCGGTCCAGCACGACGAACCTCTTGCCCGCGAGCGCCGCCGCCTCCATGCAGTCGTACAGCGTCCAGATGTACGTGTAGAAGCGGGCACCGGCGTCCTGGATGTCGAAGACGATCGTGTCCACGCCCGACGCCGTGAAGACGTCGGCGAGCGCCTGACCGCTCTTCAGATACGTGTCGTAGACCGGCAGCCCGGTCGCCGGGTCGTCGTAGCGGCCCTCGGAGCCGCCCGCCTGCGCGGTCCCCCGGAAGCCGTGCTCGGGGCCGAAGACCGCGGTGAGGTCCACCCGGCCGTCCGGGTGCATCACGTCCACGATGTGCCGGACGTCGGACGTGATCCCGGTCGGATTGGTGACGACGCCGACGCGCTGCCCCTTCAGCAGGGCGTAGCCGTCCGCCGCCAGCCGGTCGAAGCCGGTACGGACCCGCTGCCCGCCGCCGTTCCCGTGCCCGCGGCCCTTGCCGTGCGGCGCACCGGCCGCCGCCGGCCCGGCCGAGGCGGCCGTGGCCGCGAGGGCTCCCATCGCACCGCCGGCGGTCAGCAAACCACGCCTGGACAGGCTCATTCGGCTACCTCCAAGATCGCGACGAGTGTCATGGTCACGCACGCTAGCGCGCGGACGGGCCCGGGGGAACGTGTCGGACGGGGACGCTGCGCCGGGAGTGGCGGATGAGACGGTTCCCCCTCTTCCCACACGACATACCGACTGGTTAGTCTGCCCGTGCAGTCGGCTGAGAGGTGCGAGAGCGATGAGTACGGTGCAGGGCGCGGGCGTAGTGGTCACCGGGGCCGGGGGCGGCATCGGCGCCGCCCTCGCCCGCAGATTCGCCGCCGAGGGCGCACGGGTCGTCGTCAACGACCTCGACGCGTCCCGGATCGAGGT
Organism: Streptomyces sp. SAS_281; assembly: GCF_052542855.1. Lineage (NCBI taxonomy): Bacteria > Bacillati > Actinomycetota > Actinomycetes > Kitasatosporales > Streptomycetaceae > Streptomyces > Streptomyces sp. SAS_281. The sequence continues at coordinate 32,495 of NZ_JBMNDO010000080.1, read as the reverse complement.
GCTCGCCGAGGAGATCGGCGCCACCGCCGTCGCCGGGGACGCCTCCCGGATCGTGGACGCCGCCCGGGACGCCCTGGACGGCACCGTCGACGTCTACTGCGCCAACGCGGGCCTCGCCTCGCCGGGCGACCCGCTGGCCGACGAGGAGGTCTGGGCCGCGGCCTGGGACGTCAACGTGATGGCCCACGTCCGGGCGGCCCGCGCGCTGCTCCCGGACTGGCTGGAGCGCGGCAGCGGCCGGTTCGTCGCCACCGCGTCCGCCGCCGGGCTGCTCACCATGATCGGCGCGGCCCCGTACAGCGTCACCAAGCACGGCGCGGTCGCCTTCGCGGAGTGGCTGTCGCTGACCTACCGGCACCGGGGCGTCAAGGTCCACGCGATCTGCCCGCAGGGCGTGCGCACGGACATGCTCACCGCCGCCGGATCGGCCGGCGAGCTCGTCCTCGCCCCCGGCGCCATCGAGCCCGAGGCCGTCGCGGACGCCCTGTTCGACGCCATGGCCGAGGACCGGTTCCTGGTCCTGCCGCACCCCGAGGTCGCCGGCTACTACGAAGCCAGGGCCGCCGACACCGACCGCTGGATCCGCGGGATGAACCGCCTCCAGCGCACCTGGGAGGAGACCGGAGCATGACCGAGTCCATCTACGCGGCGAAGCCCTGGCTCCCGCTGCTCAGCGAGGCCCAGCGGGCCCCCGTCCACCCCGCCGAGACCCTGGTGCACGCCTTCCGCGCGTCGGTGGGCCGCACCCCGGACCACCCGGCGCTCGCCTACTTCGACGGCCGCCTGAGCTACCGCGAGACGGACGGGCTATCCGACTCCGTGGCCGGCCACCTCGCCGCCCGGGGCCTGGAGCGCGGCGACCGGGTCGCGATCATGCTCCAGAACTCCCCGCAGTTCGTCCTCGCGCTCCTCGGCGCCTGGAAGGCCGGCGCCACCGTCGTCCCGCTCAACCCGATGTACAAGTCCGCCGAGGTCGGCCACGTGCTCAAGGACGCCCGGGTCACCGCCCTCATCTGCTCGGACCGGGCCTGGGACGCGTACCTCCGGGACACCGCCGCGGCCGCGCCCGGCGTCCGGATCGCGCTCACCGCCTGCGAGCTGGACCTCCAGACGAAGAACGACGAGCGGGTACTGAACTTCGAGCGGCTGCCCGCCGCCGGGGACGCCGACGACCTGGTCGCCGTCGCCCGCCAGGGCCTCGCCGCCCCCGCGGGCCGGGAACCCGCCGCCTCCGACACCGCGCTGATCAGCTACACCTCCGGGACCAGCGGCACCCCCAAGGGCGCCATGAACTCCCACGGCAACATCATGGTCAACGCCGAACGCCAGCGCACCGGCCACCCGGTCCCGGAGGGCGCCGCCTACTTCGCGCTCGCCCCGCTCTTCCACATCACCGGCATGGTCTGCCAGCTGGCCGCCTGCCTCACCAACGCGGGCACCCTCGTCCTCGCCTACCGCTTCCACCCCGGTGTCGTCCTCGACGCCTTCGCCGAGCACCGCCCCGCGTACACCGTCGGGCCCTCCACCGCCTTCATGGCGCTGGCCGCGACGCCCGGCGTGACGCCCGAGCACTTCGCGTCCTTCCAGGTCATCTCCTCCGGCGGCGCGCCGCTGCCGCCCGCACTCGTGGAGAAGTTCCGGGCGGGCTTCGGGCCGTACATCCGCAACGGCTACGGGCTCACCGAGTGCACCGCCCCCTGCGCCTCCGTGCCCCCGGAGCGCGAGGCGCCCGTCGACCCCGTCTCCGGCACCCTCTCGGTCGGCGTGCCGGGCCCGGACACCGTCGTCCGCATCCTCGACGAGAACGGTGCCGAGGTGCCCTTCGGGGAGCAGGGCGAGATCGCGGTGCGCGGTCCGCAGGTCGTCTCCGGCTACTGGGGGCTGCCCGAGGCCACCGAGGCCGCCTTCCCCGACGGCGAGCTGCGCACCGGCGACATCGGCTTCATGGACCGCGAGGGCTGGCTCTACGTGGTCGACCGCAAGAAGGACATGATCAACGCCTCCGGTTTCAAGGTGTGGCCCCGCGAGGTGGAGGACGTCCTCTACACGCACCCGGCCGTCCGCGAGGCCGCCGTCGTGGGCGTGCCCGACGCCTACCGGGGCGAGACGGTCCGGGCGTACGTCAGCCTGCGTCCGGGCGCGTCCGTGGAGCCGGACGAGCTGGGGGCGTACTGCAAGGAACGGCTCGCGGCGTACAAATACCCGCGCGAGGTCGAGATCCTGGCCGAGCTGCCCAAGACGGCAAGTGGGAAGATCCTCAGGCGGGAACTGCGTTCAGCCCGCTAGAACAGACATTCGCGTACGCACGGAAGGAAGGCGGCGGCTATGGCCAAGGAGACGGACGGGAGCGGCACCCCCGTCCCCCAGCGACTGCTGGCCGCCGCCACCCGGCTCTTCGCCGAGCAGGGCTACGACCGCACCTCGGTGCAGGAGATCGTGGAGGCGGCCGGCGTCACCAAGGGGGCCCTGTACCACTACTTCGGCTCCAAGGAGGACCTGCTCCAGGAGGTGTACGCCCGGGTGCTGCGCCTCCAGCAGGAGCGGCTCGACGCCTTCGCCAACGCCGAGGCGCCCATCGAGCAGCGGCTGCGCGACGCGGCGGCCGACGTGGTCGTCACCACCATCGAGAACCTGGACGACGCCTCGATCTTCTTCCGCTCCATGCACCACCTGAGCCCGGAGAAGAACAAGCAGGTACGGGGCGAGCGGCGGCGCTACCACGAGCGCTTCCGCGCCCTGGTCGAGGAGGGCCAGCGCAGCGGGGTGTTCTCCACGGCCACCCCGGCGGACCTCATCGTGGACTACCACTTCGGCTCGGTCCACCACCTGTCGACCTGGTACCGCCCGGACGGCCCCCTCACTCCGCAGGAGGTCGCCGACCACCTCGCCGACCTCCTGCTGCGGGCGCTCAGACCGTAGCGGCGGCGCCCTGTCCGCCGCACAGCTGCCCGAGCAGCGCCCCCGCCGCCGGGTTGCGCGGCCGGGGCGCCCGGCCCACCAGCAGCACCGTCCGGCCCGGCTCCGGCTGCCGGATGGTCACGCACGGCAGCCCCGCGTCCTCCCCTATCCGGCGCGGCACGATCGCCACCCCGATGCCCGCCCGGACGAGGTCGACGAGGAGCCGGATCTGCGTGACGTCGCAGGTGATGCGGCGCTCCAGACCGCAGTGCGCGGCCAGCCGGCGCACCGCCGTCTCCAGGCCCGTGCCCGCCCGGAAGTCCACGAACGGCTCCTCGGCGAGGTCCTTGATCAGGGTGCGCCCCGCCCTTGCGAGGGGGTGCCCGGGCGCGGTGATCAGCACCAGCTCCTCGTGCCAGGTGGCGAACGCGGTGATGCCCTCCGGCAGTTCGGCGGCGTCCGGCGCCAGATAGGCGAGGTCCAGCTCCCCGGCGCGGACCGCCGCGACCAGCTCCGGTGTCGTCGCCTCGCGCAGTGAGATCTGCACCCCGGGCCACAGCCGGTGGAACGCGGCCAGCTCGGCGGCCAGGTCGACGCAGGTCAGCGTCTGGATCGTGCCGACGCGGACCCGCCCCGTGGCCAGCCCCGACACCGCCGCCACCGCGTCCCGGGCGGCGTCCGTCCCCGCGAGCACCGTCCGCGCGGCGGGCAGCAGCGCCCGGCCCGCCTCGGTGAGGACCACCCGGCGGCCGGTGCGGTCGAACAGCTCGGCGCCCAGTTCCCGTTCCAGGTTGCGCACGGACGTGCTCAGCGCCGACTGCACGATCAGCTCGGCGCGGGCGGCGGCGGTGAAGCTGCCGTGCGTGATCACCGCCATGAAGTGGCGGAGCTGGCGTATCTCCATGCATCTACGGTAGCGATGGCTCCCAGCGAATCCATCTGTTGGACCGCCTCCCGGACCGGGGCCAAGCTGGATTCATGGCGCACATCCAGAGCACCACCCGCATCCCCGCCCTGTGGACCGTGGCCTACGGCCCCCACCGTCCCCGCACGGTCCGCCTCATGGCCCGCACCCTGCTGCGGGTACGGGCCTTCGCCCGCGAACTGGCCCTGGCCGACCACATACCGTCCGGGGGTTATTGAAGCGCTACAGGTACTTCTTGATCTCGCGCCGGGCCAGCGAGCGCTGGTGGACCTCGTCCGGGCCGTCGGCGAGCCGCAGCGTCCGGGCCGAGGCCCACAGCTCGGCGAGCGGGAAGTCCTGGCTCACCCCGCCCGCGCCGTGCAGCTGCACGGCCCGGTCGAGGATGTCGACCACGGCGCGCGGAGTCGCGATCTTGATGGACTGGATCTCGGTGTGCGCGCCCCGGTTGCCTACGGTGTCCATCAGCCAGGCCGTCTTCAGCACCAGCAGCCGCAGCTGCTCGACGGTGACCCGGGCGTCCGCGATCCAGTTCTGCACGACGCCCTGCTGGGCGAGCGGCTTGCCGAATGCGGTACGGGAGACCGCGCGCCGGCACATCAGCTCGATCGCGCGCTCCGCCATGCCGATGAGCCGCATGCAGTGGTGGATGCGGCCCGGACCCAGCCGCGCCTGGGCGATGGCGAAGCCGCCGCCCTCCTCGCCGATCAGGTTCGACGCCGGAACGCGCACGTCCTCGAAGACGACCTCCGCGTGGCCGCCGTGCCAGTGGTCCTCGTAGCCGTACACCTGCATGGCGCGCTTCACCGTCAGACCGGGGGTGTCCCGGGGGACGAGGATCTGCGACTGCTGGCGGCGGATGTCCGCACCGTCCGGGTCCGTCTTGCCCATCACGATGAAGATCTCGCAGTCCGGGTTCATCGCACCGGAGATGTACCACTTGCGGCCGTTGATGACGTAGTCACCGCCGTCGCGGGTGATCCGGGTCTCGATGTTGGTCGCGTCCGAGGAGGCGACCTCCGGCTCCGTCATCGCGAAGGCGGACCGGATCTCCCCGGCCAGCAGCGGTTCCAGCCACCGCTTCTTCTGCTCGTCCGTACCGAACTCGGCCAGCACCTCCATGTTCCCGGTGTCCGGCGCCGCGCAGTTCGTCGCGGTGGGCGCCAGACGGGGCGAGCGGCCCAGGATCTCCGCGAGCGGCGCGTACTGGAGGTTGCTCAGCCCGGCCCCGTGCTCCGTGCCCGGCAGGAAGAGGTTCCACAGGCCCTGCCTGCGGGCCTCCGCCTTCAGGTCCTCCACGATCCGCGGGGTCTGCCAGGGCGAGTCGAGCCCGGCGCGCTGCTCGTCGGCGATCCGCTCGGCCGGGTGGACGTGCTCGTCCATGAAGGCGAGGAGCCGGGTGCGCAGCTCCTCGGTACGGGCGTCGAATGCGAAGTCCATGGGGGTTCAGCCTTCCTGGAGGGTGGTGAGGCCGTGCTCGATGAAGACGGGGACGAGGTCGCCGATGCGGTCGAAGCCGCCGCCGACCGTCTGGCCCAGGGTGTAGCGGTAGTGGATGCCCTCCAGGATCACGGCGAGCTTGAACCAGGCGAACGCCGTGTACCAGGAGATGGCGGAGGTGTCGCGGCCGGAGCGGGCCGCGTAGCGCTCGATCAGCTCGGCGGGGGCGGGGTGGCCGGGTGCGCCGCTGGTGGTGGAGACGGGCGACTCGGGCAGCCCCAGGTCGGAGCTGTACATGACGAGCAGCCCGAGGTCGGTGAGCGGGTCGCCGAGCGTGGACATCTCCCAGTCGAGGACGGCCTTGATCTCGTCGTCGGCACCGATCAGCGCGTTGTCCAGGCGGTAGTCGCCGTGCACCACCGTGGGCGCGGGGGAGACGGGCAGGTCGCGGCCGAGCGCCGCGTGCAGCTCCTCGATGCCGGGCAGCTCGCGGTTGCGGGAGGCGTCCAGCTGCTTGCCCCAGCGGCGCAGCTGCCGGTCCAGGAAGCCCTCGGGCCGCCCGAAGTCGCCGAGACCGACCGCCCCGGGGTCCACGGCGTGCAGCTCGACCAGCGTGTCGACCAGGGCGAGCACCGCGGCGCGGGTGCGCTCCGGGCCGAGCGGGGTCAGCTGCTCGGCCGTGCGGTACGGGGTGCCCTCGACGTACTCCATGACGTAGAACGGCGCGCCGGTCACCGAGTCGTCCTCGCAGAGCAGGATCGGTTCGGGGACCGGCACCGCCGTCGGGTGCAGGGCGCTGATCACCCGGTGCTCGCGCTTCATGTCGTGCGCGGTGGCCAGGACGTGCCCCAGCGGCGGCCGGCGCACGACCCACTGGCCGGTGCCGTCGGTGACGACGTACGTCAGGTTCGAGCGGCCGCCCTCCACGACTCGGGCGTCCAGCGGTCCGTCCACCAGTCCCGGGCGCTCGCGGTCCAGGTGTCCGCGCAGCCGGTCGAGATCGAGACCTGGCGGATGGACGTGGCTCATCGTGCGTACCTCCGGGGTGGGCGAACGGTCGCTCTCATGATGCCGACCAGTCGGTATGTCGTCCAGTGCGTCCCCCGAACCGGATGCGGAGTCTCCGGTACCGGTAAGGCCGGGCCCCTGGTGTTCGGTCGCATCCCTGAATAGGGTTCACGTATGGATACCGCGCTGCTCATCGACGAAGTCCGGCTGACCCCGATCCTCATCGCCGACCCGCCCCTGCTCAACACCCAGGGCGTCCACCAGCCGTACACGCCCCGGCTCGTCGTCGAGGTCGTCACCCGGGGCGGGGTCACCGGGGTCGGGGAGACCTATGGCGACGGCAAGTACCTGGAGCTCGCGAAGCCCCTGGCCGCCGCCCTGCCGGGCCGCCCGGTCAGCGATGTGAACGGGCTGTTCGCCCTGGCCGACGAGGTGTGCGGCGACTCACGGGCGGCCGACGAGCGGGTCGACGCGGGCGGGCTGCGCGGTGTGCAGACCGCGGACAAGCTGCGGCTCTCGGTGGTCTCCGGCTTCGAGGTGGCCTGCCTGGACGCGCTCGGCAAGGCCGTCGGGCTCCCGGTGCACGCACTGCTCGGCGGCAAGGTCCGCGACCGGGTCGAGTACAGCGCGTACCTCTTCTACCGCTGGGCCGAGCACCCGGAGGGCGGCGAGCGCGACGACTGGGGCGCCGCCCTCGACCCGGCCGGCGTCGTCGCCCAGGCCCGCCGCTTCGCCCGCGACCACGGCTTCTCCTCCTTCAAGCTCAAGGGCGGCGTGTTCCCGCCGGACGAGGAGATCGCCGCCGTCCGCGCGCTCGCCGAGGCGTTCCCCGGGCAGCCACTGCGTCTGGACCCCAACGGCGCCTGGTCCGTGGAGACCTCGCAGTACGTCGCCGAGCAGCTGAAGGACGTCCTCGAATACCTGGAGGACCCGGCGAGCGGCACGGACGCGATGGCCGCCGTCTCGGCCTCCACCGGCGTGCCGCTGGCCACCAACATGTGCGTCACGACGCTCGCCGAGGTCCCCGAGGCCTTCGCCCGGGACGCCGTCCAGGTCGTGCTGTCCGACCACCACTACTGGGGCGGGCTGCACCGCACCCGCGAGCTCGCCGCGATCTGCCGCCTGCACGGCGTCGGGCTCTCGATGCACTCCAACACCCACCTGGGGATCAGCCTCGCCGCGATGACGCACGTCGCGGCCACCGTCCCCAACCTGGACTACGCCTGCGACAGCCACTACCCCTGGCAGTCCGAGGACGTCATCACCGCCCGCCATGTCTTCGAGGACGGCCGCCTCACCGTCTCCGACGCCCCCGGCCTCGGCGTCGAACTCGACCGGGACCGGCTCGCGGAGCTGCACCGCCGCTGGCTCGACGACGACGGCGCGATGCGCGAGCGCGACGACGCCGCCGCGATGCGCAAGGCCGAGCCGGACTGGCGGACCCCCTCGATCCCGCGCTGGTGACGGCACCGGCTGAGTTGCGGGCACACCGCCCCGCCGCGAGGGTCGGAGCATGAAGGCGATCAGTTACAGCCGGTTCGGCGACGAGGATGTCCTGGAGTACGGCGAGCGGCCCGACCCGAAGGTGGGCCCCGACACCGTCCTGGTGAAGGTGCGGGCCGCCGCTGTGAACCCGGTCGACCGGGCGACCCGGGAAGGGAAGCTCGACGGCATCCTCGACACGGTCTTCCCGGTCATCCCCGGCTGGGACGTCTCCGGGGTCGTCGTGCAGCCGGGCGTCGCGGTGGACGAGTTCGCGGTGGGCGACGAGGTCATCGGCTACGTACGCGAGGACTTCCTCAGCCGGGGGACCTTCGCCGAGTACGTGGCGGCGCCCGTGCGCACCCTCGCGCGCAAGCCCCTGCGCCTGAGCTTCGAGGAGGCGGCGGGCCTGCCCCTGGCCGGCCTCACCGCCTATCAGGTGCTCCACCGCGTCCTGCGTGTCCAGGAGGGCGAGACGGTCCTCGTCCACGCGGCGGCGGGCGGCGTCGGCTCGCTCGCCGTCCAGCTCGCCCGGCACGCCGGCTGCCGCGTCATCGGCACCGCCGGCGAACACAACCACGACCACCTGCGCACGCTCGGCGCGGAGCCCGTGGAGTACGGGGACGGGCTGGCGGACCGGCTGCGGGCACTGGCCCCCGACGGCATCGACGCCGCCTTCGACACGGTGGGCGGGGACGCGCTGCGCGCCTCCGCGGAGACCCTGGCCCCCGAGGGCCGCCTGGCCTCCATCGTGGACACCGAGGTGTTCTCGTACGGCGGCCGGTACGCGTTCGTCCGGCCCGACGCCGACGACCTGGCACACCTCGCCGGACTGGCCGAGCAGGGGATCGTCACCGTGCACGTCGACCGGGTCTTCCCGCTGGCCGAGACGGCGGCCGCCCAGCGGCTCAACGCGGAGGGCCGGACCCGGGGCAAGATCGTCGTCAGCGTGGACTGGGACGCGCCGGAGGGGTGAGCGGGGGACCGGGACGCGCCGGAGGGGTGAGCGGGGGACCGGGACGCGCCGGAGGGGTGAGCCGGGGCGCGGCCCTCAGAACAGCATCGCCGCCGCGAACACCGCCAGCGCCACCGTGCACGCGGCGGCCGTGATCGCGCCCGCCGCCTCCATGGGCTCCGGGCGGGCGCCGCCCATGCTCTGCACCCGGCGGTGGGCGACCAGAAGGAACCCCAGCCAGGCCAGGGCGCTCAGGGACAGCGCGATGACCCCCGCGCCCGTCGCCCCGCCGTGCAGCGTCTGCTTCACGGCCAGCACCGCGGCCACCGTGCAGGACAGCGTCGTACGCCGCCACGCCAGCCGGGTCCGCTCCGGCTGGAGCCCCGGGTCGCGCTCCCCGGCGGTCACCGGCCCTCCCAGCCGAAGAGCACCACCACCACCATCGCCACCGCCACCACGGCGACCGCGACGCTCAGCAGCGTCGGGAAGCGCGAGACCGGCAGGTCCTCGCCGCGCCGCATCGCCCGCTCGCACCGCACCCAGTGGTTGACCGCCCGCAGCGCGCACAGCACACCCGCCGCGAGCAGCGCGAGCGACACACCCGCCCGCACCCATCCGGACAGCTCCGGCAGGAACTGGTCGACCGCGAAGCCGCCGCCGATCAGGGCCAGGGCGGTCCGGATCCAGGCGAGGAAGGTCCGCTCGTTGGCGAGCGAGAAGCGGTAGTCGGGCGTCTCGCCCTCGGCGCGGATGCGCTGCGGTGCGAACCACAGCCGCAGGCTCTGTACAAAATCGTTCACGCCTGGACCTTATCCGCCATTTTTCCGTTCACTTCCGACCGGCTCAGCCGGCTCAGTCGGCTTCCCGGAACGCCCGCAGCCGCCGGTAGCAGTCCAGCCCGTCCGGCACCCACAGCCAGTCGCCGAGCCGCCGCTCCAGCTCCGCGTCGTCCAGGAAGGTGTGCCAGGCGACCTCCTCCACCTGCGGGTTCACCGGCAGCTCGCACCTGACCCGGTAGACCGACGACCACCAGGTGTGGCGGCCGTCCTCGTACAGGAACTTGAACAGCGGCTCCGGGCGCGGGAGCCCCGAGACGCCCAGCTCCTCCTCGGCCTCCCGCAGCGCCGCCTCGTCGTAGCCCTCACCCGCGCCGACCACCCCGCCGACGAACATGTCGTAGTGCGAGGGGAACACCAGCTTGCTCGCGGTCCTGCGGTGCACGAAGACCCGGCCCTCGGCGTCCCGCGCCTCGACGAAGACGCACCGGTGGCGCAGCCCGCGGGCGGTCGCCTCGCCGCGCGGGGCCTGCCCCACGACCACGTCGTTCTCGTCGACGATGTCCAGGATCTCGTCAGAAGGGTTCATGCCCGCCATCCAACCGCAGGCCCCGGGCGGCCCGGCACCGCCCCGCGCTCAGTGCCGCTGGAGGCTGTGCGTACCGCGCCGCACCGGGCCCTCCGGCATCGCCGGATGCAGCCCCAGCAGCACGATGCCCGTCACGATCGCCGCGAGCCCCGTGGCCTGCCAGGCCAGCGCGCCCGTGTCCGTCCGCACCTGGTCGCCCAGGAAGCCGATCCCGCAGGCGATCCCGGCCAGCGGCTGGGCCGCCGTCAGCGCGGGCAGCGACATCCGCAGCGGACCCGTCTCGAAGGCGCTCTGCACCAGCAGCAGGCCCGTCACCCCGAGCACGAGCACCACGTACGGCTGCCAGGACGTCAGCAGGCCCGACCAGCCGGCCGCCGAGAAACGCTCACCGCTCACCCGGGTCAGCGCGTCCTGCAAGCCGTAGAGCAGCCCGGCCGCCACCGCGAGCAGCGCCGGGGACATCCGCGACCTGCGACGTTTGGCGTAGGCGGTCAGCAGCAGGGCGAGCCCGGCCACCACCCCGACGACCAGCCAGTGCCGCAGCGGGCTCGACACCGCCTCGCCGCCCTTCGGCTCGCCCGCCACCAGGAACGCGGCGACCCCGAGGGCCAGCAGCCAGAGCCCCGCCCAGCCCTGCCGGCCGAGCCGCTGGCCGGTGCGGTGCCGGGACAGGGCCATGGCGAAGAGCAGGTTCGTCGCCAGCAGGGGTTCCACGACGGAGACCTCGCCCTTGCCGAGCGCCAGCGCCCCGAGCACCATGCCGCACACCATGAGCCCGATGCCGGCCAGCCAGCTGCGCACCTTCATCAGGTCGAGCAGCAGCCGGAACGTCAGGTAGTCGCGCTTGGGCGCGTGGGCGGCGGCGGCCTGCTGGAACACGAAGCCGAAGCCCAGACAGCAGGCGGCCGTCACGGCGAGCACGAGGACCAGCACCGACACGCTTGTCCACCCCACGTCAGGCCGGAGGAGGGTGATGTGTTCCGACGATAACCGCCCGCCCCCGCCGGTGCGGCGACGGCGCGGCCGACCGGGGCGGACGACCGGGCGGTTGACGCGGGGAGGTGCGGTGCCCAAGATCTGACGCACCAGTAACTTCGCGAGCCCCGACAAGGATGGAAACCATGGCGTACGACGCTGATGTGATCGTGATCGGGGCGGGGCTCGCCGGGCTCGTGGCCACCGCGGAACTGGTGGACGCGGGGCGCTCGGTCATCGTGCTCGACCAGGAGCCCGAGCAGTCGCTCGGCGGCCAGGCGCACTGGTCCTTCGGCGGACTCTTCCTCGTGGACTCGCCCGAACAGCGCCGGATGCGCATCAGGGACAGCCATGAGCTGGCCCTCCAGGACTGGCTGGGCACGGCCGGTTTCGACCGCGAGGAGGACCACTGGCCGCGCCAGTGGGCCGAGGCGTACGTCGACTTCGCGGCCGGCGAGAAGCGCTCCTGGCTGCACGCCCAGGGCATGCGGTTCTTCCCCGTCGTCGGCTGGGCCGAGCGCGGCGGCTACGACGCGAACGGCCACGGCAACTCCGTCCCCCGCTTCCACATCACCTGGGGCACCGGACCCGGCGTCGTCGCCCCCTTCGAGCGCCGGGTCCGCGAGGGCGTCGCCAAGGGCCTGGTCACCTTCCGCTTCCGCCACCGGGTCACCGGCCTCGCCCGTACGGGAGGCGCCGTCGACACGGTGACCGGCGAGGTCCTGGAGCCGAGCGCCGCACCGCGCGGAACCGCCAGCGGCCGGGGGAGCACCGGCACCTTCGAGCTCAGGGCCCAGGCGGTGATCGTCACCTCCGGCGGCATCGGCGGCAACCACGACCTCGTACGCGCCCAGTGGCCCGAACGGCTCGGCACCCCGCCGGCCAAGCTGCTCTCCGGCGTGCCCGCGCACGTCGACGGGCTGATGCTCGGTGTCGCCGAGAAGGCGGGCGCCCACCACATCAACCGCGACCGGATGTGGCACTACACCGAGGGCATCGAGAACTGGGACCCCATCTGGGACAAGCACGCCATCCGGATCCTGCCCGGCCCGTCCTCGCTCTGGCTGGACGCCACCGGCAAGCGGCTGCCCGTCCCGCTCTTCCCCGGCTTCGACACGCTGGGCACCCTCGAACACATCATGCGGACCGGCCACGGGTACACCTGGTTCGTGCTGGACCAGAAGATCATCGGCAAGGAGTTCGCGCTCTCCGGTTCCGAACAGAACCCCGACCTGACCGGCAAGTCGGTCCGCGGCGTGATCGGCCGCGCCCGCGCCGACGTCCCGGGTCCCGTGAAGGCGTTCATGGACCACGGGGCGGACTTCGTCGTGGAGAAGGACCTCGGCTCCCTCGTACGCGGCATGAACGCGCTCACCGGGGACGGCCTCATCGACGAGGACGCGCTGCGCCGCGAGATCACCGCCCGCGACCGGGAGATCGCCAACCCCTTCACCAAGGACCTCCAGATCACCGCGATCCGGGGCGCCCGCAGCTACCTGGGCGACAAACTGATCCGCACGGCGACGCCCCACCGCATCCTCGACCCGAAGGCCGGGCCGCTCATCGCCGTACGGCTGAACATCCTGACCCGCAAGTCGCTCGGCGGCCTGGAGACCGACCTGTCCTCGCGCGTCCTGACCGGCGACGGCACCCCGCTGCCCGGGGTGTACGCGGCGGGGGAGGCGGCCGGCTTCGGCGGCGGCGGGGTGCACGGATACCGCTCGCTGGAGGGCACCTTCCTGGGCGGCTGCATCTTCTCCGGCCGCGCGGCGGGCCGGGCGGCGGCGAAGGCGGTCGGCTGAGGCTTCCGCCCCGGGCGCGTCCGTCCGGTGGGGTTCCTGGGGCACAACCGTGGGGAGACGCCTCTATCCGGGCATGGGAAGAAGATGCCAGGAGTAGCCGAACCCGTCATCAACCTCGTCCGGCGCACCACGGAGCCCGTGGCGGCGCAGACCCTGCGCTCCACGGGCGCCGCCGTCATCGCCTATGCCGTGGCGACCGCGACCCTGACCGAGCCCGCCCCCCTGACCGCACCGCTGACCGCGCTGCTCGTCGTCCAGGTCACCCTCTACGCCACCGTCAACATGTCGGTCAAGCGTGTGGTGGCCGTCGTCGTCGGCGTCCTCATCGCGAGCGGCTTCAGTTCCCTGGTCGGCATTTCCTGGTGGAGCCTGGGGCTGACCATCTTCACGGCGCTGATCATCGGCAGACTGGTCCGTGTGGACGAGTTCGTCCCCGAGGTGGCGATCAGCGCCATGCTCGTCCTCGGCGTCACCTCGCAGACCGCGCGGTCCACCATGGCGTGGGAGCGCGTGTACGAGACACTGATCGGCGCCGGTGTGGGCCTGCTGTTCAACCTGCTGTTCGCCCCGCCCGTCTGGGTGCAGACCGCGGGCGCCTCCATCGACGGGCTGGCCCGCGAGATGGGGCAGATGTTCCGCGATCTGGGGAGCGACCTGGCCCGCCCGGTCACCGTCGCGCAGGCGGCCGACCGGCTGCACCGGGCCCGCCGTCTCGACCACGACATCGTGGAGGTGGACGCCTCGCTGCGGCAGGCCGAGGAAAGCCTCATGTACAACCCGAGGGTGCGGCAGGGGCTGCTGCACCGCGTGGTGCTGCGGACGGGTCTGGACACGCTGGAGATCTGCGCCGTCGTCGTCCGGGTGCTGTCCAGGACCCTGACCGACCTCGCCAAGGACCGGGGCGACGCGCCCCAGTTCCCGGCCGAGGTCGCGGCCCACATGACGGAACTGTTCGAGCAGATGGCGGGGGCCATCGAGAGCTTCTCGCTGCTCATCACGACCCCGGTCGCCGCCAGCGCCGAGGAGGCCGAGGACCGGCTCACCGAAGCCCTCGACACCAGCCGGAGGACCCGCGACCTGGTGGCGGACATGCTGCTGGCCGCCGTCCAGGAGCACCCCCGGAAGTGGCAGCTGCACGGGGCGCTGCTCGCCGAGGTGGACCGCATCCTGGACGAGCTGGACATCGAGAAGCGCGCCGAGCGCCTGGGCCAGGAGCTCGACCGCCGCTCGGCCGTGCTGCACGAACGCCACCCCCGGCTGCTCGCGTTCCGTCGCCGCCTGGGCCTGGTGAAGGGCGGGGGCCGGAGCAAGCGGGCCGAGGCCGAGGTGCGGTGAGACCCGGTCAGCCCTCCGCGCCCGCCTCGATGCGCTCGACCACCCGGAACCGCTCGATGACGATCATCGTCTCGTCGTCCACCGTGAACTCCGGGTCGCCGAGCGCGTCGCGCATCTCCTCGCTGTGCCAGAACCGCTCGTGGCCCGCCCGCCACTCGGCGACCGAGGCGTAGCCCTCGCCCTCGTCCAGCGCGTGCTGGAGCTCGACGTCCGCCAGTCGCAGCACCCGTACCTCCGTCACTTCGAGTACGGCGATCTCCCGGCCCTCCGAGTCGATGAGGGCGGACCGCTCACCGACCGGCGGCAGCTCCTCCTGCTCGATCTCGTACTCCACGAGCAGTCCGGAGGTCGACACCTTCCGTCCGTCCAGGACCGCGGCGACCAGCTGGTCGCGCAGCGGCCCCGGGAAGGCGAGCAGAAAGGGCTTGAGTGCTTCACGGTTCGGCATGGCGCCAGTCTGGCACCCGGCCCGGCCCCGGTGCGCGGGTAAATCTGACGAGCTGGTGACGGCCCGCCGCCGGCCCTGGCGCCCGTGCGCCCGGGGTGCTCGAATCGTCGGGTGAACACTTCCCCGCCCGACGACGGCCCGGACGGCGCCGGCGCCCCCGTCGGCCGCCGTGTGGTCCTGGCCATGCTGGGCCTCGGCGCCGCCGGACTCGTCGCCGCCCCCGTACTGCAACGGACCCTGGAATCGGGTCTGGGCGCGGTCGCGGACAAGGACCCCACCGGGCTCACCGGGCTGCTGCCCAACGGCGGCGGCTTCCGCTACTACTCGGTGGCCTCCTCCGTACCGGCCAAGGGCGCCGCCGACTACCGGCTGACGGTGGACGGGCTGGTCGACCGCCCGGCCACGTACACGCTGGACGCGCTGCGCGGGATGCGGCAGACCCGTACCGTCCGGGACGTCCAGTGCGTCACCGGCTGGCGGGTTCCGGAAACCGCCTTCGAGGGCGTGCGGCTCTCCGCCCTGCTGGACGCGGCCGGGGTGCGGCCGAGTGCGAAGGCCGTCCGCTTCACCTGCTTCGACGGGACCTACAGCGAGAGCCTGACCCTCGCCCAGGCCCGCCGCGCCGATGTGCTCGTGGCGCTGCGGATGAACGACAAGCCGGTGTCGCACGCCCACGGCGGGCCGGTACGGCTCTACGTGGCCCCGATGTACTTCTACAAGTCGGCGAAATGGCTCTCCGGGATCACCGTCACGGACTCCGTACGCCCCGGTTACTGGGAGAAGCTCGGTTATGACGTCGATGCCTGGGTCGGCCGGTCCAACGGCCGCGACGACGCCCCCACCGTCTGACCCGGCCGGCCGGGTCCACCGGTTCGCCCGCCCGGTGCGCCTGGTGCACCGGACCACCGCCGCGCTGATGCTGCTGTGCGTGGCCTCGGCCGCCTGCCTGTACGTGCCGCAGTTCGCCGAACTCGTCGGGCGCCGCCACCTCGTGGTCACCGTGCACGAGTGGTCCGGGCTGCTCATTCCCGTACCGCTGCTCGCGGGTCTGGCGGCGCGGACGCTGCGGGCGGACCTGCGGCGGCTCAACCGGTTCGGGCCGCACGACCGGCAGTGGCTGCGGGCGGCGCTGCGGCGCGACCGGCGGCCCGGGGCGCGGCCGGCCGGGAAGTTCAACGCCGGGCAGAAGCTGTACGCGGCGTGGATCGCCGGGGCGGTGCTGGTCATGGCCGGCACCGGACTGCTGATGTGGTTCACCGGGTTCGCCCCGCTGGTGTGGCGCACCGCCGCGACCTTCGTCCACGACTGGCTGGCCCTCGCGGCCGGACTGGTGCTGGCCGGCCACATCGCCATGGCGTACGCCGACCCGGAGGCACGCCGCGGCATGCGCTCCGGGTCGGTGGGCCGGGAGTGGGCCCGCCGCGAGCACCCGCTGTGGGCGCCCGACGGGCGGGACCGCCTAGAGGATCAGTGACAGCAGCAGGATGAAGACCAGCGAGACCACGGAGATGATGGTCTCCATCACCGACCAGGTCTTCACCGTCTGGCCCACGTCCATGCCGAAGTACTCCTTCACCAGCCAGAAACCGGCGTCGTTGACATGGCTGAAGAAGAGCGAGCCCGCGCCGACGGCGAGGACCAGCAGGGCCGCGTGCGAGGTCGACATGTCGGCCGCGAGCGGGGCGACCAGGCCGGCCGCCGAGATCGTGGCCACGGTCGCCGAGCCGGTCGCGAGCCGGATCGCGACGGCGATCAGCCAGCCGAGGAGCAGGGCGGGGATCGACCAGTCCTCGGAGAAGTCCAGGATCATCTGGCCCACGCCCGCGTCGATCAGCGTCTGCTTGAAGCCGCCGCCCGCGCCCACGATGAGCAGCACACCGGCGATCGGCGCGAGGGACTTCTCCACGGTCGTGGAGAGCCGCGCCTTGGTGAAGCCCGCCGCCCGGCCCAGCGTGAACATGCCGACGATCACGGCCGCGAGGAGCGCGATCAGCGGCGAGCCGATCACGTCGGTGACCTTCTGGAGCCCCTGCTCCGGATCGTCCACCACGATGTCCACGAGCGCCTTGATCAGCATCAGCACGACGGGCAGCAGGATCGTGGCGAGGGTGGCGCCGAAGCCGGGGCGGCGCTCCAGGTCCTCCGAGGGACGCTGCGGGATCATCTTCTCCGGCGCCTTGATGTCCACCCAGCGGGCGGCGTAACGCGAGAAGACCGGTCCGGCCAGGATCACCGTCGGGATGGCGACGACCACACCGAGGGCCAGCGTGACGCCGAGGTTGGCGTCGAGCGCGTCGATCGCGACGAGCGGGCCGGGGTGCGGCGGAATGAGGCCGTGCATCACGGACAGGCCCGCCAGGGCCGGGATGCCGACGCGCATCAGGGAGTAGTTGCCGCGCTTGGCGACGAGCAGCACGACCGGGATCAGCAGGACGATCCCGACCTCGAAGAACAGCGGCAGACCGATGATCGAGGCGATGAGGACCATCGCCCACGGCATGGCCCGCTTGCTCGTCCGCGCCAGGATCGTGTCCACGATCTGGTCGGCGCCGCCGGAGTCCGCGAGCAGCTTGCCCAGGATCGCGCCGAGCGCGATCAGGACGCCGACGCCCGCGACGGTCGAGCCGAGGCCCGCGGTGAAGCTCGCTATCGTCTTCGCCGGCGCGGCACCGGCGAACGAGCCGAGCGCCAGCGAGCCGATGGTGAGCGCGAGGAACGCGTGCATCTTGAACTTGGTGATGAGCAGGACGATGACGGCGATGCCCGCCAGGACGGCGATGCCCAACTGCGCGTTGCCTGCCGAGGTGATCGGTTCGGCGGCTTCCGCTGCCAGCGTCTCGACGCTGAGACTGGTCACGGTGGTGATCCTTAGCTGTCGAGCCGGCGCAACGCGGCGACGGCTCGCTGGGTGATTTCTTCGGGGGTGCCGGAGACGTCCACGGCGACGCCGGCCTCGTCGTCCTCCAGGGGCTGGAGGGTGGCGAACTGCGAGTCGAGGAGCGCGGTCGGCATGAAGTGGCCCTTGCGGCCCGCCATCCGCTCCTCGATCAGGGAACGGTCACCGGTCAGGTGGAGGAAGACGGCGCCCGGGGCCTCGGCGCGCAGCCGGTCCCGGTAGGAGCGCTTGAGCGCGGAGCTGCTGACGACACCGCCGAGGCCCGCCCGGCCGTGCGCCCAGCGCCCGATCGCGTCGAGCCAGGGCCACCGGTCCGCGTCGTCCAGCGGGGTGCCGGCCGACATCTTGGCGATGTTGGCGGGGGGATGGAAGTCGTCGCCCTCGGCGTACGGGACGCCCAGTGCGTCGGCGAGCAGGGGACCGATCGTGGTCTTGCCGGTTCCTGCCACGCCCATCACCACGACGACGTGGGGGGTGCTCATAGCGGTGCCTCGCTGTCTCTTCGATGTCTTCCTCGACATCGGTCCGTCGCGCCACTGAAACCTATACGTACGACTTATTCAAGAGGGTGTGACGTAAACGTCGTACTTAATGGTCTCGGAGGCGGCCCCGTACCCTTGGTCCATGACCACACCTGCCCAGGGGCTCCACACGCATGTCCTGGACACCCTGGGCCTGGAGATCGCCGCCGGGGAGCACCCGCCCGGCCAGGTCCTGCGCACCGACGAGCTGGCCCAGCGCTTCGACGTCTCGCGCACGGTGGTCCGCGAGGTGATCCGGGTCCTGGAGTCCATGCACCTGGTCGAGTCCCGCCGCCGCGTCGGCGTGACCGTCCGGCCGGCCGAGGCGTGGAACGTGTACGACCCCCAGGTCATCCGGTGGCGGCTGGCCGGCGCCGACCGCCCCCGCCAGCTGCGCTCCCTCACCGTGCTGCGCTCCGCGATCGAACCGGTCGCCGCCTCGCTCGCCGCCCGCCACGCCACCCCGGAGCAGTGCGCCGAGCTGACCGAGCGCGCCCTCGGCATGGTCGCCACCTCGCGGGGCCAGCAGCTGGAGGGCTACCTCGCCCACGACATCGCCTTCCACCGCATCGTCCTCAACGCCTCCGGCAACGAGATGTTCGCGCGCCTGGGCGACGTGGTCGCCGAGGTCCTCGCGGGCCGCACCCACCACCAGGTGATGTTCGAGGACCCCGATCCGGCGGCCGTCACCCTCCACGTCCGGCTCGCCGAGGCCGTGCGCGCCGGGGACGCGGCCGAGGCCGAGCGGCTCACGCGGGAGATCGCCGTCGGCGCCCTGCATGAGCTGGACGTTCTCGCGCCCTGAGACCGGCCCACGCCCGGCACCGCGTACCGTTGCCCGTGATCGATCCCGGCAAGGCCGGGAGCACCGGTCTCAGCGAAGAGTCGGGAAAAGGGAGTCCACGGGAATGCCGCAGCACGTACAAGGGGTCATCGCGCCGGGGAAGAACGAACCGGTCCGCGTCGAGACGATCGTCATTCCGGACCCCGGCCCGGGTGAGGCCGTGGTCAAGGTCCAGGCGTGCGGCGTCTGCCACACCGACCTGCACTACAAGCAGGGCGGCATCAACGACGAGTTCCCCTTCCTCCTCGGCCACGAGGCCGCGGGTGTCGTGGAGTCCGTCGGCGAGGGCGTCACCGACGTCGCCCCGGGCGACTTCGTGGTCCTCAACTGGCGTGCGGTGTGCGGCCAGTGCCGCGCCTGTCTGCGCGGGCGGCCCTGGTACTGCTTCGACACGCACAACGCCAAGCAGAAGATGACCCTTCTCGACGGCACCGAGCTGTCCCCGGCCCTGGGCATCGGCGCCTTCGCCGAGAAGACCCTCGTCGCCGCCGGCCAGTGCACCAAGGTCGACCCCGAGGTCTCCCCGGCCGTCGCCGGCCTCCTGGGCTGCGGTGTCATGGCGGGCATCGGCGCCGCCATCAACACCGGCCAGGTCGGCCGCGGCGACTCGGTCGCCGTCATCGGCTGCGGCGGCGTCGGCGACGCGGCGATCGCGGGCGCCCGGCTGGCCGGCGCGGCCCGGATCATCGCCGTGGACATCGACGACCGCAAGCTGGAGACGGCGAAGTCGATGGGCGCCACGCACACCGTCAACTCCCGCTCCACCGACCCCGTCGAGGCCATCCGCGAGCTGACCGGCGGCAACGGCGCGGACGTCGTCATCGAGGCCGTCGGCCGCCCGGAGACGTACAAGCAGGCGTTCTACGCCCGCGACCTCGCCGGCACCGTCGTCCTCGTCGGCGTCCCCACCCCCGAGATGCAGCTGGAACTCCCGCTGCTCGACGTCTTCGGCCGCGGCGGCTCGCTCAAGTCCTCCTGGTACGGGGACTGCCTGCCGTCCCGCGACTTCCCGATGCTGGTCGACCTCCACCAGCAGGGCCGCCTCGACCTCGCCGCGTTCGTCACCGAGACCATCGGCCTCGGCGACATCGAGCAGGCGTTCGACCGGATGCACGACGGCGACGTGCTGCGCTCCGTGGTGGTGCTCTGATGGCCGCCCGCATCGACCACCTCGTCACCTCCGGCACCTTCGCGCTCGACGGCGGAGAGTGGGACGTCGACAACAACGTCTGGATCGTCGGCGACGACTCCGAGGCCGTCGTGATCGACGCGGCCCACGACGCCGCCGCCATCGAGGAAGCCCTCGGCGGCCGTACGCTGCGCGCCATCGTCTGCACCCACGCGCACAACGACCACATCGACGCCGCCCCCGCGCTCGCCGCCGCCACCGGCGCGCCGATCCTGCTCCACCCGGACGACCTGCCGCTGTGGAAGCAGACCCACCCCGACCGGGCGCCCGACGGCGAGCTGGCCGACGGCCAGGAGATCACGGTGGCCGGCACCACTCTGACGGTCCTGCACACGCCGGGCCACGCCCCCGGCGCGGTCTGCCTGTACGCCCCCGGGCTGGCCACGGTCTTCACCGGGGACACGCTCTTCCAGGGCGGGCCCGGCGCCACCGGCCGGTCCTTCTCGTCGTTCCCGGTGATCGTGGACTCCATCAGGGACCGGCTGCTCACCCTGGACCCGGCGACCGAGGTGCGCACCGGCCACGGCGACTCCACCAGCATCGGCGCGGAGACCCCGCACCTGGACGAGTGGATCGCCCGGGGCCACTGACGGCCCTACTGATCCGGCCACGCGGAGAGCCGCGACCCGCTCTCGAAGCGGCGCGGCTCTCCCGTGACCGGGTCGGTGAACTCCAGGACCCGGGCCAGCAGTTGCAGCGGACGGGAGAAGTCGCCGGGCGCGGGGTCCGGCTCGGTCACCGGGTAGACCGGATCGTTGACCAGCGGCAGACCCAGGCTGTTCATGTGCACCCGCAGCTGGTGCGTGCGCCCCGTGGCGGGCAGCAGCCGGTAACGGCCGAGCCCGCCCCGGTGCTCCAGCAGCTCGATCCGGCTCTCGCTGTTCGGCTCGCCGGGCTCCTCCCGCGCCGCGAGCACCCCGCGCTCCTTCACGATGCGGCTGCGCACCGTACGCGGCAGGACGAGCCCGCCATCGTACGGGGCCACCGCCTCGTACTCCTTGCGCACCAGCCGGTCCCGGAACAGCGTCTGGTACGCCCCGCGCTCCCCGGGCCGCACCACGAACAGCACGAGGCCCGCCGTGAGCCGGTCGAGCCGGTGCGCGGGCTGGAGCTCCGGCAGATCCAGGTCGCGGCGGAGCCGGGCCACCGCCGTCTCCGTGATGTGCCGGCCACGCGGCATCGTCGCCAGGAAGTGCGGCTTGTCCGCGACGACCAGGTGCGCGTCGCGGTACACCACCCCCACCGGGAACGGCACCGGCTCCTCCGGCGCGAAGTCCCGGTGGAACCAGAGGTAGCGCCCCGCCGTGTACGCCTCGTCGCCGGTGACCGCACCCTCCGCCGACACGAACCGGCCGTCCGCCAGCAGCGCCTCCACCCGCTCCGCGCCGATCGCCCGGGCGAACCGGTCCACCAGATGGTCCCGGACCGTCGCCCACCGCCCGTCCGGGTCGGCGGGCAGCCGCACCCGGACCGGATCGACGCCGTCGCGCTGGGGCAGCGGCGACGGCGGCGGCTTCGCCCGGCCCCTCACCGGGGGCCCCGGGCCGGCACCGGAATGCTGATGGTTCTCATGGTGCCGGGCATCCTTTCACGGAGCCGGGGCCTGGCCGCCCGCGACCGGCGGCGAACGCTGCCCGAACTCCATCGCCTGAGCCGACGACTGGTAGCCCCAGCGTGACGACATCGCCCTTCCTGTACGTCGTGGTCTGCGCAGCCGGTATCGCGGGCGACGCCCACAAGCTGATCACCGCCGCGCAGGTCGGGGTCGCAGCCACGCCCCAGGGGCTCGGTTCCCTCGACGCGGAAGGGACAACAAACGGACGGCCGGCATCGCCGACACCCTGGCCCTCGGCATCCTGTGCGAGCCGTACGGAATGGGCATCCCGACCGCCGTCCTCCCGTACGTGAACACAGCCATGGCCGCCCACCCGGCGTACGGCCGGAGCCTGGACCAGCTCCGGGAGATGGGCGTATTGATCGGGTCGTACGAGCGTCATCGGCCGAAGGCGGGCGGTGGAGCGGACCGCTTCCGCCGGCTGGAGGCGCTGGAGCTGTTGGAGGGCGACATCGCCGGTCCTCCCGTTGCAAGCGCCAGTGCGTCCCGCGCCGTGGCCGGCCCGAGGATGTCGCGGCCCTGGCGGCGTTTCTCGTGAGCCCCTCCGGCTCGTTCATCACGGGGCAGTCCGTCCACGTCGACGCCGGCCGGCTGCTCGACTGAAGACCGTCAACAAGCAAGGAGACGAACCGAGATGATGGAACGAGTCCGTGCCGTCCTCGTCACCCCCGACCGCACGATGCTGGTCATCCGCCGCGCCAGACCCGGCATCCCCGAGTACTGGGTCCTGCCCGGTGGCGGCGTCGAACCCACCGATGAGTCCCGCGAGGCCGCCCTTCACCGGGAGGTCCACGAGGAGATCGCGGGTAAGGCCGACCTCGTCCGCCTGCTCCACACGATGGAGTCCGACGACGAGCGCCAGCTCTTCTACCTCGCCCGCACCGCGACCTGGTCCTTCGAGGACCGCACCGGTCCCGAGTTCAGCGCCGAGGGCCGCGGCGAGTACGCGCTGGAGGAGATCCCGCTGACCCTGGAGGGCCTCGACGCCATCGACCTCAAGCCCGAGGAGATCGTCCACGTGCTACGGGGAGCCATCAGGGCCGGAAGCCTCGGAGCCGACGCATCCCGCTGAACCTTCGCGTGCGTCAGCACGTCATCAGGGCCGGCTCCGAGGTGAGGCGGTCCTGATGACGTCGCTACGTGTCATCCGCTCGGCGCTCAGGACGCGAGGAACGTCACCTTCTGCGGGCCGCAGCCGATCCGTTCGGCCTCCGCCGCCACGTACGCGGGAAGCAGGTCGCGGGTGAACGTGAAGCGGCTGCCGCTCCCCGCCGGGCGCAGTTGTTCCAGGACGAACATCACCGGACCGGTCTGGCACTCCGCCTTGAACACCGCCCGGTTCCCGCCGATCTTGCCGTAGCCCCCGCTGCCCTTGACGGGGTCCCCGGAGCGCAGCGCGTCCCAGGAGTAGATCTCGGCGAGGGCCGGGTCCACCACCGTCGTCAGCCGCACGGACGCCTCGCGGAACGAGCTTCCCGCCTCGCAGACCCGGGCCGGGCCGCCCTCGTCGCCGACGCGGGTCTCGTCCAGTTCCTTCCGGTACGCCGCCGACAGGGTGAGGCCCTTGATCCCGCAGAACGCGGACGGCCGGGTGTCGTCCCAGTCCACCGGCGCCGGGAGATCACGCGGCTCCCGGTACGTGCCGGAGCAGCCGAAGTCGTCGATCACCCCGTTGGCCGCGTCGATCAGCGCCCCGGTCAGGGCCGCCCGGTCCCGCAGGGTGTCCTCGGAGGACACCTCGAAGTCCGCCCGGCCCATGCCGATGTCCACCACCGTGGGCCCGGTGAAGTCGTCGCGGCCGGTGCACGCCTGCGGCAGCGCGATCCAGGCGCGCGAGGGCGAGGCCATGCCGGGTAGCCCGTCGCCGAGCGACACCATGCCCGAGGACAGGAACTCGC
Organism: Streptomyces sp. SAS_281; assembly: GCF_052542855.1. Lineage (NCBI taxonomy): Bacteria > Bacillati > Actinomycetota > Actinomycetes > Kitasatosporales > Streptomycetaceae > Streptomyces > Streptomyces sp. SAS_281. The sequence goes on along the minus strand of NZ_JBMNDO010000080.1, from coordinate 8,902 downwards.
TGGGCCAGTCCTGCGAGTCGGTGCCCCGCAGCCCGTCAAGACGCCGCACGTTCACCGTCACCTGGCGGCGCGCCCGGTCGCCCTCGTAGCTGGTGACGCGGCACTGGCCGTACCCACCGTCACCGCCCATCGGGTCGTTGTGCAGTGACTGCTCGTCCACCTCGGTCCTGCGGTCCCCGAACAGGGCGTCCATGGACCCGGAACCCAGCGAGTCCCAGCAGGGCGCGGACGACCCCACCAGCGGCAGCGTGTCCGTGCGCCAGGCGACCGTGCCCGCACCCGCCAGGGCCCCGGCCAGCGCGGCGGCGGTCGCGGTGCGCACGGTACGGCTGCGCAGCAGACGGCGGACGAGCGGCGGCCGGGGGGCCTCCGGGGCCGCGGGGGTTTCGGTGTCCGTCACGGGGTTCTCCGCCACCGCGTTCTCCCCGCTCACGCGTCCTCACCCTTCCCGCATCCGATGCGCTTCCCCACGGACTCCACGAACCGGTCGAAGACCCGCTGGTCGGAGGGGCGGCCCCGGTTCTGGAGACCGGCCTCCACCTGCCCGTAGAACACCGTCGGCCGGCCGCCGCAGCTGCGGCGCACCAGGCCCTGGCCGGACCCCTCCGGCAGTCCCCGGAACAGGTCCACCAGACGCGTCCGGCTCGCCATCACGTACTGCGCGGACGGCTCCTCGGGCATCCGCAGCTGCTTCCACACCACCGAGCACGTCTGGAGCCGGTCGGTGACCGCGCCCACCTGCTGCCGGTAGCGCGAGCCCTGCCCGTAATCGAACGTCACCCCCGGAATCCGGCACAGCGGCGACCCGGCGGACTCCTCGTCCTCGGCCACCGTCACCATCGGGGAGCTGCTGCGCAGCGGCTGGGCGGGTGCGCATCCGGCCTTCTCCATGCCGGTGTCGGCGGCGGCGAGCAGCATCCGGACCACATCGGCGCGCGTGGCGATCGTGAACGGCATGGGGACCTTGCCGAGATGGCCGTCACCCGTGCTCTCGCTGCGGATCGTCACGACGGACGGCGCGCCGTCCCTGTCGCAGGACGACGGCAGCACCAGCATGCCCCGGTCCCCTCCGACCAGGCCGTCCAGCCCGTCCGGCAGCGGCGATGCCGAGCCGTGGAAGTAGTGCGCCAGCCAGGTCCGCCGCTCCTTCGCCCCGGCGGGCACCGGCCCGTACTCCAGGGTCACCGACTCCTCGAAGTGCAGCGGTTCGTCCGAGTCGTCGTCCTCGACCTCGGAGGTGACGGACACCGTGCAGGTGCCGTGCGGGCGGGCGGCCGAGGGCGCGGCGGACTCGGTGGAGCCTCGCTCGGAGCCGGACTTCTCCAGCGCCTCGTCACCGAGGAACGACGGGCCGCTGTTCTGCTCCCACGCGCCCCAGCAGTAACTGTCCCGGAACGGCCCGCTGTCCGTCGCCCACAGGGTGGTGCCCGTCGCCAGCACCGCCCCGGCCACCACCCCGGCGATGACCGAGGCCCGTCGCCTCCCGATGCCCATCACATTCCCCCTTGTGAAGCAGTAAAGATCGCGCAAAGTGTCGATGCTACGACGTGACTGCTCGCCGCGAAGAGGGAGGGCGCGGGCCCAACCCGGAACAGAACGGACCCGGTTGCCGATTCCGTACGGCACCGGGCCCGCCCCGGAGTTCTCAGCCCCGCGCGGAGAACACGAGGGAGAACTCCGCCGGCGCGACGTCCAGCCGGTACCCGGGCAGCACGCCCGGCCCGCACGACCCCGTACCGATGCCCTGCACCGCGTGGTCCAGGCCCACATGGACCCGGTCCCCGGCCACCAGATCCGTCAGGTGCTCCGCCGCGTCCAGCTCCTCGACCGTCCAGCGCCGCGCCGTGAACGAGAACGGCGCACCGCCCTCCACGCGCAGCCCGCCCCCGTCGCCACCGGTCAGCTCCACCCAGCGGACCCCGGCCCGGGCCCCGTTCTCCTGCGGCCGGACGTACGGGGTCTGGAGCTCGTCCACGCCCCTGGCCCACTGCCCGAGCATCGCGGCCGCGCGGGTGTCCGGATACGCCTCGCCGGGACCGCCGCCGAACCACCGCACCGCGTCGTACGCGGAGGGCAGCGCGAACCGCACACCGAGCCGGGGCAGCGGCACCCGCCAGTCGCCCTCCGGCGCCACCGACACCGTCAGCCCGAGCCGGTCCCCGGCGGCCGTCCACCGGTACACGGTCCGCAGCCCCACGTCCCGGCCGGCCGGTGCCACCCGGGTGCGCACGTTCAGCGCGTCCGCGCCCGCCTCCACCGCGTCCAGGCGGTGGCGCATCCGGTGCAGCCCCCACTCCCGCCAGAGCCGCCCGTACCGCTCGTCCGGCTGCCACGCGGCCCCGTTGTCGTTGTCCGTCGGCGCCCGCCACACATCGAGGCGCAGCCCCTCCACCGGGACGTCCCCGATCCGCAGGAGCGCCCCGGTCGCCGCGTCGAAGGCGCCGGGGCCGAGCGAGACGGCCGAGCCGGAGACGCGCGGGCGCGCCCCGGCGGCCGGGGGAGGGGCGGCCGGGGTGCCCGTCTCGAACTGGCCCCAGGCGACCAGGTGGCCGCGTCCGGCCCAGCCCGTCGCCTCGGCGAGGACCGCCCGCAGCGTCCACAGCCCGTCGCCGGGCGGTGCGTCCGGTGTCACCTCGGCCGAGGCGCCCGGGGCGAGCGGGGGCACGGCGAGGGTGCCCGAGGCGACGAGGACGCCGTCCGCCTCGTGCGACCAGCGGAACTCCAGGTGGCCCAGGCCGGTGAAGTCGTAGCCGTTGGTGACGGTGAACGTGCCCGGCGCGGTGCCCGGGGCGATGCGCACCGGCTCGACGACCTTCTTGTACTCGGCGAGACCGGGGGACGGCGTGCGGTCCGGGAAGAGCAGCCCGTCGCACACGAAGTTCCCGTCGTGCGGCTCCTCGCCGAAGTCACCGCCGTACGCGAAGCCCAGCTCCGGGTGGGCGATGCCGTGGTCGATCCACTCCCAGACGAAGCCGCCCTGGCAGCGCTCGTACCGTTCGAACAGCCGCTGGTACTCGCTCAGTCCGCCCGGTCCGTTGCCCATCGCGTGCGCGTACTCGCACAGCACGAACGGCATCGCGCGCCGCCGTGCGTCCAGCTCCGGGTCCTTCAGCGGCTCCTCGGAGCGCCGCCCGATGAGCTCCACCTCGGCGTGCGACGCGTACATCCGCGAGTACAGGTCGGTGTCCGCGCACGACGGGTCGCCCTCGTAGTGCAGCGGGCGGTCCGGGTCGCGCTCCCGCATCCACCGGGCCATCGAGCCCAGACCGGCGCCCGTGCCGCACTCGTTGCCCAGCGACCAGACGATCACCGAGGGGTGGTTCTTGTCCCGCTCGACCATCCGGGCCGCCCGGTCGAGCAGCGCGGGCGTCCAGCGCGGATCGTCCACCGGGTTGTTCCGCCAGTCCACCTCCGCGAAGCCGTGGGTCTCCAGATCGCATTCGTCGATCACCCACAGGCCCAGCTCGTCGCAGAGGTCCAGGAAGGCGGGGTGCGGCGGGTAGTGGCTGGTCCGTACGGCGTTGACGTTGTGCCGCTTCATCAGGACCAGATCGCGCCGCATGGTGCCCGCGTCGACCGTCCGGCCCGTCTCCGGGTGGAACTCGTGCCGGTTCACGCCCCGGAACAGCAGCCGCCGGCCGTTGACCTTCAGGACGCCGTCCTCGACGGCGACCGTGCGGAAGCCGATGCGCAGCGGGACGCGCTCGCCGGGCGTCACCAGCTCCCCGTCGTACAGCCGGGGCGTCTCGGCGGTCCACGGCTCGACCGGCAGCGTCACCGTCCCGCCCGCCGCGACGTCCAGCCCGAGTCCCGGCACCAGGACCCGGCCCTCCGCGCCCGCGCACTCCACGCGCAGGGTGCCCGAGCCGGTGCGGTGGTCGTAACCGGCGTGCACGAAGAAGTCGCCGGGTGCCCCCTCCGGGCGGTGCAGCAGCGTCACGTCCCGGAAGATCCCGGGCAGCCACCACTGGTCCTGGTCCTCCAGATAGCTCCCGGACGACCAGGCGTGCACCCGTACGGCAAGGACGTTGGCGCCCGGCCGCAGCAGCTCGCCCACGGCGAACTCGTGCGGCAGCCGCGAACCCTTGAAGTCGCCCAGCTCCACCCCGTTCAGCCACACCCGGGCGGCCGACTCCACCCCGTCGAACCGCAGCACGCTCCCGCCGCCGTCCGGCCAGTCGCCGGGCAGCTCGAAGACCCGCAGATGGTCGCCGGTCGGATTCTCCGACGGCACCCTCGGCGGATCGACCGGGAAGGGATAGACGACGTTGGTGTACGCGGGGGCCCCTCCCGCCCCCTGCAGCACCCAGTGCCCCGGCACGGCCACCGTCGCCCAGCCCGAGGCGTCGAATTCCGGCCGTACGAACGAGGTGTCCTCGCCGTCCGCGCGCGGCGAGAGGCGGAACGCCCAGCGGCCGTTCAGCGACAGCCGCCGGGCGTCGGACTCCGCGTACCAGGCACGCGGCGGCAGACAGCCGGTGCCGGGCGACGGACTCTCGTACCAGGTGGGGGAGTCGGTGTCGGTGCGGCTCATGCGTCTCCTCGGTCGGTGGGGCCCTCTCACGATCACGCTAATGAGCGAAGAACCGGTTCACCATGGGGTGTCCGGCGAGATGACCGGGTGCATCCTTCCGAACCCTGACCTTCGCGCCCGCGCCTGAGTCACCATGACGCCCCGGAGCCGAGCGCATGTGGTCAGTGACCGTGCGCGGAGGGCGGGGGACGGGCTACGAGGGGATCGGCGCCCTCCTCGCCCCCGGGCACCGACCGCCCGACGCTCACCCTGCCCGGCCTCCCGCCTCCCGCGCCCGCACCGCACCCGCTCCCGGCCGCGCTGCTCGCGCTGCCGGGCGATGTGGCGGACGCGGAGGGCGCCCACGAGGAAGCCCCTTCTGGTACGGCCTGGCCGGCCGGACCCGGGAGGGCCGCACAACGACACAGGCCCACGGTTCCTGAGGAACCGTGGGCCTGTGGCTGGTGTCCGAGGGGGGACTTGAACCCCCACGCCCGATAAAGGGCACTAGCACCTCAAGCTAGCGCGTCTGCCATTCCGCCACCCGGACAAGGTGTCTGTCTCGCGGGCCTCGCCCGTTCCGACGTGGAAAACCATAGCAAACATTGGAGGGTGCTCGATCACGCGCGGTGCCGTGGGGGCCTTGGGTGCGCGGGCCCGGCGATGGAGGATGGGAGGGAGCACCACGGCGACAGGGAAGGAACCAGCGTGAGCGAGAGCAATGCGGCCCGGAGCGGTTCGGGCGAGACCGCCGAGAACGAGGTGGTGGACCTCTGTCGTGACCTGATCCGGATCGACACCAGCAACTACGGCGACCACTCCGGGCCCGGTGAGCGGGCGGCCGCCGAGTACGTGGCCGGGAAACTGGCCGAGGTCGGGCTCGAACCGAAGATCTTCGAGTCCCACAAGGGCCGCGCCTCCACCGTGGCGCGGATCGAGGGCGAGGACCCCTCCCGCCCGGCCCTGCTGATCCACGGCCACACCGACGTCGTCCCGGCCAACGCGCACGACTGGACGCACCACCCGTTCTCCGGCGAGATCGCGGACGGCTGTGTGTGGGGCCGGGGCGCGGTCGACATGAAGGACATGGACGCGATGACGCTCGCGGTGGTGCGCGAACGCATGCGCAGCGGCCGCAAGCCCCCGCGCGACATCGTGCTCGCCTTCCTCGCGGACGAGGAGGCGGGCGGCACGTACGGGGCCCGCTACCTCGTGGACAAGCACCCGGACCTGTTCGAGGGCGTCAGCGAGGCGATCGGCGAGGTCGGCGGCTTCTCGTTCACCGTCAACGAGAACCTGCGGCTGTATCTCGTGGAGACGGCGCAGAAGGGCATGCACTGGATGCGCCTGACCGTGGACGGCACGGCGGGCCACGGCTCCATGACCAACGACGACAACGCGATCACCGAGCTGTGCGAGGCGGTCGGCCGGCTCGGCCGGCACACCTGGCCGGTGCGGGTGACCAAGACCGTGCGGTCCTTCCTGGACGAGCTGTCGGACGCGCTCGGCACCCCGCTGGACCCGGAGGACATGGAGGCCACCCTCGCCAAGCTGGGCGGCATCGCCAAGATGGTCGGCGCCACCCTGCGCAACTCCGCCGCCCCGACCATGCTCGGCGCCGGCTACAAGGTCAACGTGATCCCCGGACAGGCCACCGCCCATGTCGACGGACGCTTCCTGCCGGGGTACGAGGAGGAGTTCCTGGCCGACCTCGACCGCATCCTCGGCCCGCGCGTCCGCCGCGAGGACGTGCACGGCGACAAGGCGCTGGAGACCGACTTCGACGGCGCGCTCGTGGACGCCATGCAGACGGCCCTGAAGGCCGAGGACCCGATCGCCCGCGCCGTCCCGTACATGCTCTCCGGCGGCACGGACGCCAAGTCCTTCGACGACCTCGGCATCCGCTGCTTCGGTTTCGCGCCGCTGAAGCTCCCGCCGGAGCTCGACTTCGCGGGCATGTTCCACGGCGTGGACGAGCGGGTTCCGGTCGAGGGGCTGAAGTTCGGCGCCCGGGTCCTGGACCGCTTCATCGACCACAGCTGACCCGCAAGGGCGTAAATCGCCAGGGTGTACGCCTATAACCGGAACGAGTGAATGGGGCGTTCGGCTCGTAGCCCCGCTACTTCCTCCTCGTTACAGGGGGTGCGGTCCGCGGCTGGGACCGCGTTTGCCAACTAGGAGGAATCATGATCAAGAAGATCGTCGCCGCGGCGGCTGCCACCGGTGGTCTGGTGCTCGCGGGCGCCGGCATGGCCGTCGCCGACTCGGGCGCCCAGGGTGCCGCCATCGGCAGCCCCGGCGTCATCTCGGGCAACGTCATCCAGGTTCCCGTCCACGTTCCCGTGAACGTGTGCGGCAACACGATCGACGTGATCGGGCTGCTCAACCCGGCCTTCGGCAACGTCTGCGTCAACGACTGACGTTGCGCGTCAACCCGTAAGGGTTTGTGCCCGCTCGGCCCCGGACCGCATTCCACGCGCTCCGGGGCCGTCGGGTCCTTTGCCTCCGCACGGTAGTCCGGGGGTACTCCGGAAGGTAGAAGGCAGGAAACACCTATGCGACAGGTCACGCGAAACGGCCTGATCACCATGGCGGCCGCGGGTGGCGTTCTCGCCCTCGGCGGCGGCTACGCGCACGCCGACGCGGGAGCGGCCGGCGGCGCTTCGAATTCCCCGGGGGTGATTTCAGGGAATTCGGTGCAGATCCCGGTCCACGTGCCGGTGAACGTCTGCGGAAACTCCGTGAGCGTCGTCGGACTGCTCAACCCGTCCGTCGGAAACGCCTGCGGAAACGGTTCGGACGGCGCGTCCGCCGGCCGGCACGACTCCGCCTCGGGCACCGCCGGGAGCCACGCCGGCGGCCGGGCCTCCGACGACCACGCCCGGGGGGCGAAGACGGGCACCGGCAAGCACCGGGCCGCCCGCGGTGGCAACGGCGGCGGGGCCACCGCCCAGGGAACCGCGCAGGGATCGCCCGGTGTGCTCTCGGGCAACCAGATCCAGGTGCCCATCGACATCCCCGTGAACGTCTGCGGCAACAGCATCGACGTCGTCGGGCTGCTGAACCCGGCGATCGGCAACACGTGCGAGAACGACAGCACGCCGCCGGTCGACGTTCCGGAACCCCCGGTCCGCCACGTCACGCCGCCGACGCCCGAGACGCCCACTCCGAACACGCCGGAGCCGCAGACCGTGCCGGAGGCGCCGCAGCTCGCCCACACCGGAGCGGGCGGCCTCGACCTGCTCATCCCGGCGAGCGCGGGCCTGCTGCTGGCCGGCGCGGGCACGGTGCTCTACCGCCGCGCGAAGGCCGCCGCCTGACGGCAGCGCCGCACCGGCGAGCACGCGACAAGCGAACGGGCCCCGCGGATCGCGGGGCCCGTTTCGCGTGGTCGGACGGTCTGTGGCCGGTCCTTCCGGCTCACCACGTGGCCCGTAGCTGACGGATGATCCGGCGGCGGAGCCGCACGCGGCGGCTGCCGTCCAGGCGCAGCGTCAGACGGTCCAGCTCCCAGTGCCCGTACTCGGCATGGTCGGTCAACAGGCGGGCCGTGTCTGTCCGGGACACCCCGCGTGGCACGTACACATCGACAAATTCGTATTCCGGCATCGAATCCATTGTGCGGGCAAGGGCCCGGTACGGATAGCGTCTGCCCCATGTCTGATGCTGCGCAGCCCACCGCTGCCGAGGTACGCGCCGCCGCCGATGCGGTCAAAGCCGCGATCGACCACCACCTCGCGGCGGTCGAACGCCGGTCGGGGGACGATGATCCCGCTGTCTACGACGCGTTCAACGCACTGGCCGCCGCCGCCGAGGTCTACGACGAACTCCTCTACGACCGCTTCGACGAGGTCACCCCGTTCGAGATCCCGGGGGAGCAGGACGCCCTGCCGCCCTACAACGGACCCGACGAGCCGCACGCGCTCAGCGTGCTGATCCGCCGCGACTACGCGGTGGTGGAGCCCCAGCGGCTGCTGGCCCAGGCCCAGCGCCTCGCCGACGCCGACCCGGACGAGCGGGAGGACGGCGGGGCGGCGGTCGTCGGCAACAGCGTGCACGCGGCGCTGGGGGTGCTCTTCGGGGAGTACGAGGCGGACGAGATCGCCTCCCGGCACACGGAGTTCGGCCTGGAGGAGGGCGACTCCACGCTCTGGGTCGCGGCGGCGGACGAACTCCCCGAACCGGGGGAGTGGCTGGCCGCCCCGTTCGACGACGCAGACCCCCAGCTGGTGGTCTGCCGTTTCGACGTCAGCGCGGTCTTCGACGACGACGACCTCGACGACGAACCGGAGGGGCCGGGGCACCCCGCCGGCTGACCGCCGCCCCGGGCCCCGACCCGGAACCCCGACGGAACGCCCGGAGGGCCCCCGCGGACGCGGACCAGATCGG
>NZ_JBMNDO010000007.1:100890-109334 GCF_052542855.1 Streptomyces sp. SAS_281 | reverse complement strand
GACGAATCGTCGCGGGCCCCCCGCACGTGGTGAGGGATCTGTTCAACCGGCGGTGGTCACCATCGGTACCAGCGGCCCCGCTTGCCGTTTGCTGTCGGCCGGATCACGAACCCAAGCAGCCAGACAACCAGCACGATGATGGCGATCCACCAGAGTGCCTTCAGTGCGAAGCCCGCGCCGAAAAGAATCAGGGCGAGCAGAAGAACGAGAAGAATGGGAACCATGATTATCAACCTCCGAGACACTCTGTGCCCCCGAAGCCCGATTCCACTCCCCCGGGCCTTACAGAAATCTTACGGGACGAAGCTTGAGCGTGCCGCCGTCGCCTCGATGTAGTCGTCGCCTGCCCCACCATCCGCAACGCCGTTCGCGCTGAGTAATCGAGCACAATCTGGTCGTTGCCTTCGTCGTCGTAGACCCCGTCCTGATGCCCGTGGGTCCCGGCGACTTTATTGCCGACGGACACGAAGTCGTCGCCGCCACCGGCCAGAACGAGTGCCTCGCGCAGGTCGACCTCCATGACGATGGTGTCTTCGCCGGCGAGCCGCTCGACGGTCCTCACACCGTCCACGCCGTAGCAGTGAATACGGTCGGCTTCTTCGGTCCCCCGGATCATCGATTACGTCGACGTGAACTGAACAAGCCACCCTCAGCTCAAAAGCGCGGTGCCCGGCACCTTGGGGTTGCGCGGTGACCGGCCGTGGATCGCGGACTGCGGGGTGAAGGAGCACGCTGGAGGGATGAGCGCGCCCATCGTCATTCACCGCCCGTCCGCGACCGGTGGGCGGCGGGTCACCATTCGCGGGCAGATCGTCGGACTCGCCCACGACGACGTCGATGTCGTCGAGTTTCTGCGCCGTGCCGGCCTGCCCGACGCCGAGCAGCTCCTCGACGATTCCTCGTGGGTGCAGTGGCGCGGCGGTCGCGCGCACCGGTACGAGGCCGCGTGATGCCTTCGCGTTTTCGGCGGATGTTCCTCCGAGTCGCCGGACGGGCCCGGGTGGCGTACACCGGAAGCATGGGTGAGGAACAGCGAACATGGCGTCCCGGGGAGATCGTGCCCGAGAGCGGTATCTACGAGTGCGACTGCGGTGCCGGCCATCACTGGAGTACAGACGTCAAGGGCCATCGGTTCCCTCCGCTTCCAGCCGGCTGTCCCGGCGGTGCGTGGGCGCTGAAGACGGACGCCCACCCGGACACCTGAGACGGACGCCCACCCGGACACCTGACAGGACGCTGAAACCGCCGCCGGAGCCGATGCTCGCCCAGGCCCGTGAAGCCATCCTCCGGCCCGGGAGGCGTGGCGGCTGAGGTGCAGTTCGACGGCTACCGGCCTTGCTGTTCACCACTGACGCCCGTGTTGGACGGCTGCTGGTGCATTCGCGGCAGGCTCGATGATGCAGTTCCGCGACCACAAAGGGAGGCGCTGTGGCTAAGATCCGCTCATGACGTCACGAGGGGCAGATGCCGCGTAGACCGCCGCGCCAGGCTCGGGGCGTAGCTCCCGGCCCTCAGAGCGATGGTGCCACCACCAGCACGTTGTTCGTCGGTCACTGCTCCGGGGCGCCGGGTTGTACGGGTGTCCACACGTACCTCGTTGTCGATGGGCTCGACATGATCGCGCGTAGCCACAGCGGTGCGGTCGGCCTGCATCCCCGACGCCTCCTCCGCCCCGGCGGACCGCTCCATCCGACCGATGTGGTTCGAGACGTCGGCGTGGCTTCTTCGGGACCCTCTGAACCCGAGGCGGGCGGGGTCGTCGTCCGTGTGCGCCTCCAGGGCGAGACCGTCGTGTGGACCGATCTGCAGTACCCCGACCTCCAGGGCAGGCTCGTGGAAGAAGTCCGGTTCGATCTCGGGCAGTACCTCGGCGAGATCGAGAGGGCCTACCGGGAGTGGGTGACCGCTGACGGCCAGGCCGGCCCGACGGGAGATGACCGTCGCGACCCGTGGTCCCGTTGAATTGGCGCATGAGAAGGGCCCAGGGTCAGCGGCCGCATCGCGCCGATGGCGCCAACGCGGTGCACTACGCGTAGTCCGGCGAACAGGCGAGGCAGTTGCTGCACGGATCTTCGCGTGAAACCGATTCACAGCCTGCTGTCCGGCGGAAAGTCTCTCCCACCGTCCCCAGTGCGGGGCGGACCGTGCCGCCGGCGCCCCGGTATCCCTTGTCTGCCCAGCGCATGACACGTCGGCCCTCGGCCAGGGCGCCCGATGATGCCGTTGGAGACGGTTCTGTTGGTCGAAAACCCATCTATCAGGGGCTTCACCACATTGTCAGCCCAACTGCTCGACGAGCCAACCAGATTAGAAGAGGCTCATTGCGGCAGAGGTCAAAGTCACCTACGACAAGTCCGTGAACGCCACGTACGTGTACTTCGCCGAACCCCAGGTCCGTGTACGGTCTGCGCACAAGTACCCCTTCGATCCGGTGGACGTCGGCGTGATCAACCTCGACTTCGACGAGCACGGCCGCCTCATCGGCATCGAGGTGTTGGCAGCCAGTTCAAGACTGCCGTGCAATGTTGTGGTCAGGCCGTTAGGGGGCTGGCAGCGTACTGTGCCGGCGGCACCGGGGGGCCGAGTCCTGCTCCGGGGACGGGCTCAGGACCGGCCGCTGCCACAGGTTGCTGTCGAGCACCAGCGGCGGCGGCCGGTCGTGTCAAGGAAGAGCCAGCCGCAGTCGTCGCTCGGGCACGCGCGGAGGGTGAGGCGGCGGGAGTCGGCGAGGAGGTCGGCGGCTGCCCGGGCGGTGGCAAGGACGGGGAGGCGCAGGCCTATGGCGGGCGGGAGGCGCCAGTGGGCGAGACCGCCCTCGTCCAGGTCCAGGACGGCCGTCCGGGCGGCCGCTTCGGCGAAACCGGCGACGGTGCGGAAGGCGCGGAGATCGGCAGGGTCGGTCAGGCAGGCGTAAAGGGCCGTGCGGAAGCTCTTTGCCTCCGCCAGGGCTTCGGCTGCCTCGGTCGACCGGGCGCTCGCTCTGGTCAGGAGGCGGTCCACCACATGGTCGTCGGTCAGGGCTTGGTGGCCGGCCCAGACAGCCAGGGTGCGATAGGTCCGAAGCCAGTCGGAGCCGGGCACAGCCGGGGCGCGATGCCAGCCGGCGTAGGTGTTGCAGAACTCCAGGGCCGGGTGGCCGCCCGTAGACCAGGGCAACCACTCCTCACGAACCCGGACCGCGTAGAGCGGGGCGGGCGGGCGGTCGAGGCGGGGGTCGGCGTTCACAATACGTTCGTAGAGCGTGGTGAGGGCCGGTCCCGGTTCGATGCCGAGCTCGATGAGCAGGTGGTCGCGGGTGGCGCGATGGACTTCCAGCGCCTCCGCCTGCCGACCGGCCCGGTAAAGCGCCGTCATCTGGGCAGCCACCAGTCGCTCCCTACCTGGGTACTCCCCGACGAGCGGGGTCAGATCAGCGAGGACCCGTTCGTGAAGGCCCATGGTGAGCTGCCCCTCGGCGCGCTGTTCCAGTGCGCTCAAGCGGAGTTCAGAGAGCCGGCCGCCAAGCCGGTCCCGCTGGGGCGCGTCGAGAGTGCCGGCGAGCAGCGGGCCGCGCCAGAGGGCGAGGGATTTGTCGTGGCAACGGACCTGTTCACCGGGGTCGGCGGCGAGAGCGGCTCGGCCGGCGAGGTCGAGGAACTCCTGTACATCGACATTGTGCTCGGTCACATCGACGGCGTAACCGTCGTGTCGAGTCTCCACCGTCACTCCGTACGGCTTGAGCGTGGACCGCAGCCGACCGATGTATGTGTGGAGGGTTGCGTGGGCGCTGTCGGGCGGAGCGCCGTTCCACAAGAAGTCCGCGAGCCGGTCGGTGGTGATCGGTCGTCCGGCCTCCAGAAGGAGAACCGCAAGCAGGGACCTCTCCTGGCGTCGGCTCCCGAGCCGCACAAGCCGCCCTTCGTGGCGCGCCTCGAAGGGTCCGAGCAGATTGAAGTCCATGGCCGGCCACTCTAGGACTTTGGTGGTCAGGTTCTGGTCAGGGGGTGGTGGGAAGCTTGCGCCCGTTCCGCTCGATCTCACCAAGGAGTTCCCATGAAGCGACGCATTCTCCTTCCCCTGGGGGCCGTTGGCGCCCTACTGATGGCCGCCTCGCCCGCCGGCGCATCCCAGTCCACCGGCGGCTGGGAGCCCTCCCCCTCTGCCTCCTGGTCCTATCCGGCCGGTACCCGCTGCGACTTCGCCGTTGAAGGCTCACCCGTGGTCGACGAGGTCGTGCAGCGCACTCTCGCCACGGAAGAGGACGGTACGAAGCTGGTCGAATACAAGGGCCGCCTTGTGGTCCGGGTCACCAACTCCGAGACCGGCGCCTCGTACGACGCGGACGCGAGCGGCCGCGCGTTGGTCGAGATCCGTCCGGACCGCTCCCAGTCCTGGTACGTCCTCGGCCCGATCCTCGCAGGGTTCGGCGAAGGGGGCGGGAACGTACCGCGCGGCCTCTACACGGTCGACGGGGCCTACACCCTGGAGGTCTCCGCTGGCGGCTATAAGACGCTGAACCTGATCCACGGGACCACGGATCCGCTGTGCGACAAGGTCAGTTGACGGCCGAGCAATAGTCGAGACCTGCGGGTGGGGCCTGTCGGCCAGGCTCTCTGGAAGGCTCGATCAGCTGCTGAGTGCGAGCAATGCTCAAGACCTGTGGAGTCGGCCTCGGGAGGGGTGCCTCGCGGAACGTGGAGTGCGTACCTTCCCGAGTGATCGATTGGCGGTCAACGCGATCGACTCACAGCGAGTCGACGCCACTGCCGCGTAACCGATCCCCGTGTTTCCAGACCTCCGGCCGGGACGAGGGCGCAGGCGGGACTTGCGATGCAAGGGTCAAGCCAAGGCAAGCTCCTTGGACGGCCCGGCAGTTGGCCGGACGAGAGCTCCCGGCGCTGACGGAGCGGTGACCGTCGAGCTGCGGACTGGCACCCTCCGGGCGACGGCCACGGAGTGTGACATCGCCGCCCGGTCTGCGGGTTCAGGCGGTGCGGAGCCAGACGCTGGTGTCGACGGGCAGCACGTCCTGGTTCAACGGTCGGGAGGAGACAAGGATCTGGGCGTGGTCGGGCAGACGGATGGGGGTGCCGGAGAGGTTGATGATGCAGGTGAAGGTCTCGCCGCGGGTGAAGGCGAGGACATCGGGGGCCGAGTCGATCCACTGCATGGGGCCGTCGCCGAGGGCGGGTTCGGTCGCGCGCAGGGCGAGGGCCTGACGGTAGAGGTTGAGCACGGAGTCGGGGTCGGTTTCCTGGGCGGCTGCGGTCAGCTGCGCCCAGGCTGCCGGCTGCGGGAGCCAGGGGCGTGCGGCGGCTTCGGGGCTGAAGCCGTAGGGCTCGGTGGTTCCGCTCCAGGGCAGCGGGACGCGGCAGCCGTCGCGGCCGGGGTCTGCGCCGTTCGTGCGGTGGTAGATGGGGTCGTCGCGGCGGTCGGCGGGGATGTCCTCGACTTCGGGCAGTCCCAGTTCTTCGCCCTGGTAGATGTAGACGGCGCCGGGCAGGGCCATGGTGAGCAGGGCGGCGGCGCGGGCGCGGACGCGGCCGAGGTCCTCGTCGACGACGGGGTTGTACTGGCGGATGCCGTTGGCGGTGCTGGTGTCGGGTCGGCCGTAGCGGGTGACGTGGCGGGTGACATCGTGGTTGGAAAGGACCCAGGTGCTGGGGGCGCCGACGCCGACGTGGGCGGCGAGGGTCTGGTCGATGACGGTGCGCAGGGCGGTGGCGTCCCAGCTGCAGCCGAGGAAGTCGAAATTGAAGGCGGAGTGGAGTTCGTCAGTGCGCAGGTACTGGGCGAAGCGAGTGGGGTCGGCGAGCCAGACTTCTCCGATGAGTGCGCGGGGGTCGGGGTAGGAGTCGGCGACGGCGCGCCATCCTCGGTAGATGTCGTGGTTCTCGTCGAGGTCGACGTACGGGTGGGGGCTGGGGAAGGTGCTGTGGTCGTAGTCGGGCAGGTCGGGGTCCTTGCTGCACATGGCGGCGGAATCGACGCGGATGCCGTCGACGCCGCGGTCGAACCAGAACCGCAGGATGTCTTCGTACTCGGCACGTACGAGGGGGTTGCGCCAGTTGAGGTCTGGCTGTTCGGGGGCGAACAGATGCAGGTACCACTGGCCGTCGGGCACGCGGGTCCAGGCGGAGCCGCCAAAGATGGACTGCCATTCGTTGGGGGGCAGTTCTCCGTTGGTTCCGCGGCCGTCGCGGAACCAGAACAGGTCGCGTTCGGGTGAGCCGGGGGTGGCTTGGAGGGCGGCGGTGAACCAGGCGTGCTCGTTGGAGACGTGGTTGGGGACGACGTCGACAATGATGCGGATGTTGCGTTCGTGTGCTTCGTTGATGAGTTTCTCGGCTTCGGCGAGGGTGCCGAAGCGCGGGTCGATCTGGCGGAAGTCGGTGACGTCGTAGCCGGCGTCTGCCATAGGGGTCAGGTACCACGGGGAGAACCAGATGGCCTCGATGCCCAAGTGCTGGAGGTAGTCCAGTCTGGAGCGCACACCCGCCAGGTCGCCGATGCCGTCGCCGTTTCCGTCGGCGAAGCTTCGGGGGTAGACCTGGTAGATGGCTGCGTGACGCCACCAGTCGGTGGTGCGCGGGGTCATGGTGCCTGCCTTCGTGTGTGGTGCGAACAGTGCGCGGGCCCGGCCGGCGGGGACGTGGGCCGGGCCCGCGGGTCTTGCGGAGTGGTGCGTGGGCCGGCTGGTGGGGAGGGGCCGGGCCCGGGTTGGCGGGGGTTACCAGCCGGAGTTGCCGCTGCCGCGCTCGATGGTGAATCCGCCGGTCATGTTGAGGGCGGCACCGGCGGTCCCGGTGATCTTGGTGTTGGAGAAGGTGCCCTTGCCGGCGGCGTTGCCTTCGATGCCGTTGGCTCCGGTCTTGTTGATGGTCAGTCCGTCCACGCGCAGGTCGGAGACCTGCTTCTGCCAGGAGATGAGCAGACCGCTGTAGGTGGAGTCCTCGACGGTGTTGTTCTTCAGGACGACGGGCTGGGTGATGTCGTGGATGTCGGCGTAGATCCACAGGGCGCCGAGGTCGGAGTTCCAGTTCACTTCCTTGCTGCCGGTGCGGCGCAGGAGGTTGCCCGAGACGGTGGTGGTGCCGCTGAAGGGTTCGCCGAAGCGGGTGGAGACGGTGATGCCTGCTGCGGCGACGACGGTGTCGGAGATGAGGTTGTTCTCGACGCTGTTGCCGTTTCCGCCGTAGACGGCGGCGCCGTTGGCGAGGGTCGGGAGCTGGACGGTGTTGTTGCGGAATGCGCTGTTGGTGACGGCTGCTCCGTCCGACCACATGGCCAGCGCGTCGTCGCCGGTGCCGCGGATGCTGCTGTTGGAGATGACCGTGTCCTTCACGGCGCCATGCAGGTTGACGCCGTCGGCGTAGGTGTTACGGATACGCAGGTCGCCGGCCTTGAGGCCGGTGGTGGGGCTGGAGATCCACAGGCCGACCTTGGTGTGCTGGATCCAGACGTTCTTGATGACGGACCCGGTGCCGAAGTCGCCCTCGATGGCGGCCTGTCCGACGGCGTCGTCGCGGACGGTGTTCTGGCCGTCGATCATGAGGTCTTCGACGGTGCTGGTGCCGCCCTGGCCGAAGAGGCCGCCCTTGAGGCCGGTGCCGCGCAGGACGGTGTGCCACACGCCGGCGCCGCGCAACTTCACGCCGGAGAGGTTGATGTGGTCGGAGATGGTGTAGGTGCCGGCGGGGAGGAACAGGCCCTTGCCCTGGTTCTTGGCGGTGTTCAGGGCGTTGTTGAGGGCTGCGGTGACGTCCTGGCTGCCCGGCTTGACTCCCAGGTCCGCGGCCGAGACGTAACCGCTGGGAAGGGTGGCGGCCGTGCCGGTCTCCTCGGCCTCGACGAGGTCGAGGGTGTAGGAGGAGGCGGTGTCGCCGCTGTCCTTCTGCAGGCGCAGGACGGTTCCGGCGGGCAGGGTCTGGCCGAGGGTGGCGCGGGTCTCGTCGAAGAAGCGGTGGCCCTGGCCTTCGCCCGGGTTGTTGGTGTACGGGTAGGCGCCGTAGACCCAGGCGTAACGGGAGGTGAGCTGGAGGTCGGGCAGCGCCTTGCCGTCGGCGTAGGCGCTGAGGGTGGCGTCGATGCCCTTGCCGTCGCTGCTGTCGGGCAGCGAGTAGCGCAAGTTGATGGCGTTGGCGGGCTTGGTGAGCCTTATCTCGACGTAGTCGCCGGTCTGGGTGAGCTTGACGGCCTTGCGGCCGGAGGCTTCGGAGGCGACGGTGAGGTAGGTGCGGTCGGGGCCGATGGTCGAGCCCTTGATGGTGCCGGCTTCGGCCTCGTAAGTGGTGAAGGGGACTGTGGCGCCCACGCCGCTCGGGTCGGGGGTGCCAGGATCCTCCGGGTCGGTGGAGCCGGTGGTGGGGGTGGTGGTCTTGAGGTTGTCGATGTTGACGTTGCCGGTGTCGTTGCTGGTGAAGGCGAGGGTGAGGGCGTTGGCGCCCTGCTTGAAGGTGACCGGC